>JAAYWS010000022.1 GCA_012516575.1 Actinomycetaceae bacterium | reverse complement strand
GTTTTGTGCTGCAGCGAACAAAACCCCCCCGCCCTTAAGCCGATGCGCCCTAGCGAGTAACTACTGCTAGTACGTCACGCTGCGAAAGGATGAGGTATTCCTCCGAACCGTACTTGACTTCGGTGCCACCGTACTTGGAGTAAATAACAACATCGCCAACGGAAATATCCATCGGCACCCGGTTGCCGTTATCGTCAATGCGGCCCGGGCCAACAGCGACAACTTCGCCTTCCTGCGGCTTTTCCTGAGATGAATCAACGAGCACCAAACCGGATGCGGTGGTCTGCTCGGCTTCGGCCTGCTTGATGACGATACGGTCCTCAAGCGGCTTAATGGAGACGGACATCCGACTCCCCCTTCTTTTGACATCGAGTATCTTGTTGCGCCGCCTTAGCCGTCGCGGGTAGCTATCGGTGGCGCAGCGCGGCTCAAACCGCGTCCATAGACAAGAGTAAACCGCGATTGGCACTCGGTCAAAAGGAGTGCCAATTTTAGCGATGAGCGCAATGCGGGCAAGACGTGAGACGATTGAAACGTGCACGAGATCGAATTGCTTACCAGTACCGAGGGACAATCTTTGCTCGCTTCCCTCCCACCCTACGACGCCGATACAATCTTGCCGCTTACGGCACAGTTGCGCGCGGCCGGGCATGCGCCTGAGTTGATCGCTGCCGCACTTACCCAGTCCCGGCTCCGTGCACGCGCCAAAGAGAAATTCGGCGAGTTTGCGGAACAGATGCTGTTCACTGCCGACGGTTTAGAACAAGCGACCCGATTGCGCGTCGGCGCGATCCATGCTCAACGCTTCGTACGCGCCGGAGCAAAACGCGTAATTGATTTCGGGTGTGGCATCGGCGCAGACGCACTCGCATTTGCCGCTTCCGGTCTGGAAGTACGCGCGATCGAACGCGACGCTACCACTGCCGCCGCCGCCCGACATAACCTTCTTCCGTTCCCGGAGGCTGAGGTTATCCACGGCGACGGGTTCGCTATCGACCTTGCTAGCCTCAGCGCCGACGCAATATGGATAGACCCGGCTCGACGCGCAGGTGGAAAACGCGTCGCGAACCCGGACAAATGGTTTCCGCCGTTGATCACGGCCGTTGAATTAGCACAGCAATTCCCTGCTGCCGGTATTAAGCTCGCCCCCGGCATCGACTACGCATACCTGCCTGCCGAGTCGCACGTGCAGTGGATTAGTGCAGGTGGCGATCTGCTCGAGGCTGTTCTGTGGCTTGGGCAGGCCGCACCGCAACCCGGCCGGAGCGCCCTGATTATTTCGGGGAACGCTACGTATTCCTACGACGCCGGAGCCAGCGATCCGAGCCAGCATCCTGATCTCGTTAGCCCACGTGAACTCGGCAAATACGTCTTTGAGCCAGATCCTGCGATTATTCGTAGCGGCGCGATTGAGGCGGTGTGTCGTGAATTCGAGCTGGCTCCGGTCTCGGATGGGCTGGCGTATTTAACTGGAGACAAACCGATTTCTTCTCCGTTTCTTACCGGTTTCGCGGTCGACGCCGTCCACCGGATTGAAGCGAAAGCAGTGGGCAAGCATTTACGCGCAACCGGTGTGGGCCGAGTAGAAATCAAAAAACGTGGTACTGATCTGGACCCAGCTGCTTTTCGCAAGAAACTCAAACTCGATAGCAAATTGCCGGGCGCCGCAGTGTTACTTGCCAGCCCACTACTGGGGAAACATCGAATAATTCAAGCGCACCGGGTCAACGATCGACAGAAATAGCCTCGCAATGCGTGTTTGCAGCGCGCTCCTGCCACCCTCCCACCTTGTCCAAATTCACGCTCCGGCCGAGCAGTTACAATTTAGCCCGCGCCACCGTCCTGCTAAAGTTGGGACCTAGGTGGGAAGTTTTAGAAGCTAGATAGGAAAAACGTGTCACCTGAAGTTTTTGCGTTCACTTTGACCTTACTCGCTGGTTTAGCAACCGGTGTGGGGTCCGCGCTTGCTTTCTTCATGAGACGTACCACGCCAGCTTTTCTGGCTACTTCTCTAGGTTTTTCGGCCGGCGTTATGCTGTACGTGTCTTTCGTGGAGATCTTGCCGAAATCAGTGGAAGCTTTGGAGCCGACGTATCCGGGCAACTCCGCATCGTGGATTGCGGTCGCCTCATTTTTCGGCGGAATTGCATTAATTGGTTTAATCGACTTTTTTGTTCCGGAACAGTCTAATCCGCACGAGTTTTACACTCCGGAGAATTTTATTGGTCGGCCGGGCTCAGAAGACACCGAATTCCGACCTTCCAAAGACGCCGAGTCCAAGCTTCTCCGACTGGGAGTTTTTACCGCGCTGGCTTTAGCCATCCACAACTTCCCCGAAGGATTTGCCACTTTTATGACCGGCTTGCAGGATCCGGAGCTCGCGATTCCGGTTGCGATTGCGATTGCGATCCACAATATTCCTGAAGGTATTGCCGTGTCGGTACCGATCTACTATGCGACCGGTTCGCGCCGACGTGCTTTCGGGCTGTCTTTTGCTTCCGGTTTAAGCGAACCCGCAGGGGCGCTCATCGGCTGGCTATTGCTCCGCCCGTTCATGTCTGACACGCTTTTCGGGGTTACCTTCGCCGGTGTTGCCGGGATTATGGTCTACATTTCGCTCGACGAACTCTTGCCGTCGGCGGAGCGCTTCGGCAAACATCATCATGCGATGATCGGCCTTATTGCTGGCATGGCCGTCATGGCACTATCGCTACTTTTGCTGGCTTGACGACGCCAGGGTTGGTTTTCGTCACAACACCCTCGCACGCAAATGTGAAGAGCCGCTTAACGAATAATCGTCACATCGCGTGGCAGACCGGTGTCTACCGTAATATCAAGGCCCGACGGCTCCACCCCTTGGCGGACCATTTCCCATCCAAGTGCCGCGATCATGGCGCCATTGTCCGTACAGTATCGAATAGGTGGAATGCGAACGGTAATTCCATGGGCGGCTGCCCGCTCGGTTGCTAACTCGCGTAGGCGGGAATTAGCGGAGAAGCCTCCGCCAATCACGAGGGTGTCGCAGCCGTTGAGTTCACAGGCTCGGATCGCTTTCTGGGTAAGGACATCGGCGACTGCCTCCGAAAAACCGGCTGCAATATCCGCCACCGGAATATCTTCCCCGCGGGCTTGACGGCCTTCGATATAGCGAGCAACCGCCGTTTTCAAACCCGAAAATGAGTAGTCATAGGGATGCTTATGCTTGTCTTTGCCTTTAGTCAATGCACGCGGAAACTTAATCAGATCCCGATCGCCTTCTTGCGAAAGCCGGTCGATATGTGGGCCACCAGGGTAAGGCAACCCAAGCAACCGCCCGACCTTATCGAAAGCCTCCCCAGCGGCGTCGTCCAAGGTACCACCCAGCTCGACGACGTCGGTAGCAATATTGTTGATTTTTAGCAGGTGCGAATGACCGCCAGAAACGACCAGGCCGATAAATTTGTCCGGGAACTCCCCATGTACCAGTTCGTCGACTGCGATATGGGCGACGATGTGGTTGACGCCGTACAGCGGTTTGCCGAGTGCAAGTGCGAGGGATTTTGCCGCGGCTACCCCGACCGTGAGCGGCCCGATAAGGCCCGGTCCGGCAGTAACAGCAATAGCGTCGACGTCGGTTAATGCAACTCCTGCTTTTTCAAGGGCCGCATCGAGTGTGGGAACAAAAGATTCAAGATGGGCACGCGAAGCAATCTCCGGGATGATTCCGCCGTAGCGGGCGTATTCGTCCATGGAAGTCGCGGTCACGTCGGCTAGCAGTTCGCCGTTCCGAACCAGTGCAATACCGGTTTCATCACAAGAGGTTTCAATACCCAGAATCAGTTCATTCACGAAAAACAGTGTATGTCAATGCGCGGGCCGCGAGGTGCTCAGGTGAGCAACCTCGCGGCCCGGTGGCATTTGTCTAATCGTTGCGACGTCCGCGTTCGGCTAAGACGCGATGCTGTACTGGGATAGTGGCAGCCACTGACAGGAGAGTTAGCCCGATTCCCAACCCGTACATGGTCAGCAACAAACCTGAATTCTCCGCGGTATCGCCCACCGAAATACCGCTCAACCAGGGTGGTAAATACCCAACTATCAAGCTAATAACCAGTGACAAGACTAGCGGCCCCAACACTTGTTTAATACGAGCCACATGCAGCGTACGCAACGGAGTTCCAATATAGGCAAGGGACTCAGCTTCTTCTTGACGGTCAAAAACATCTGCTGTTTGATGAATAAGTGTCGATACGGCGCTTAAGATCAGGGCAAACCCGAATGCGATCAACACGCCAACCGAAATATCTTTGAGCAGGATATCGGTAAGTTGCACGACTTGTTGGGTAATCTCATCGGTTGTTTCAACCTCAATACCAACCTCAACCGTCGTCGTCACAATCGTTGCCACCAGCGACATCAACGCTACCGCCGAAATACCTCGCCATGCCCCACGCGGATCGCCAACTACCCGTCGGGTAGCCAACAGCGTCGAAGCGGACCGTCCCCGAACCAGCAGGCGGGTCACCAGTTGGATAAACCACGGTCCCACCAAGGAAAACGAAGCGAAGAAAATAACGAAAGAAGCAACCATCGTCAACATTTCTTTATGACCCGAAGCAAAAGGAGAATAGTCTGATGTCGTATATGTAACCAGTCCGATTGCTAACACCAACACCGCCAAACGCCAAGCCCGCAAGGCTTGCGGAGTATGCCTCCGTGCCACACCCAGCGGAGAAATCGACACTTGAATATGTGCGGTTAAGGTAGAAATCACTGTGATTGCAACGAAAAGCAGGTAGGCCAAGATCAGTTGCCACCAGGTCAGCATCATTTCACCCTGCCGAATCGGGATCATCTGAAACGTAATATTCGACCACAACGGCATCGTGACAATATAGCCGAATAAGCCCATTAAAAAGCCGAGAGAAGCCAAGAGACTCGTTTCGAGGACGCTCATCATCATCACTTGCCTGCCGCTGACACCCAGTAAACGAAGCGAGGCGAGCCGTTGTGCACGGCCGTTTGCACCCAAACGGGCCGCGCCGGCACCCACACTAAGCAACGGGATCGCCAGCAGAGCCAAGGCGAGAAAAGCGAAAGTCACATGGATGAACGCGAAATCGGAAATCATATCCCGTTCTGTCCCCATTAACGTGGCAATCTCGTGTTCAATATGGTTTTCCGCTCGTTGCCAGAACATCCATACTCCACCTAACGTGGTGAGGATTAACGTTGCCGACACTGCATAGGCGATAAGCGCGAAAACGTCGAGTAGCGTGCTGCCTTTGCGTGACTGCAGGCGGGCTTTAGTAAGCATTAACGCCATCGTTGAGGTTTTCATGCTCGCACCTCCACCGTTGGAGCGTGCCCCGCCAACGGGTTCATATCCTGCCCGCCGGATGCACGTACATCTGCCATGGCCCGATCCGTGTGGATCAGCCCGTCGCGTGTTTCGACCAGCCGGTCACACCACGAAGCAACCTTAATATCATGGGTAACCACGATCAGCGACGCACCCGACATTGTGCACGCGGTGGTCAGCACTTGCATCACTTCGTGGCCGGTCGCCTGGTCGAGCGCACCGGTCGGTTCGTCAGCAAATACGACTCGTGGGTTATGGACGAGCGCGCGAGCGATAGCCACGCGCTGTGCTTGACCGCCAGACATCTCCCCTGGCCGCTTCTTCGCCTGGTCTCCTACCCCGAGGCGCTCCAACCATTCGTGTGCCTGTTTCATCGCCTTGCCACGGGAAACCCCGTTAAGCAGGAGCGGGAAAGCCACGTTTTCGCGTGCGGTTAGTTCGGGAACCAGCTGCCCGTCTTGAAAAACAAAACCGAAGATTTCGCGACGCAGCTGGGACCGGTGCTTGTCAGAGGTGCCGGTAATCGGCGTCGTACCAATAGAAACCTGTCCCTCATCCGGGGTGAGAATCCCCGCGAGTACGTGGAGCAGGGTAGATTTACCGGATCCGGACGGTCCCATAATCGCGGTCAGTGAGCCCGGGGCGATCGACAAATCAATGCCGTTAAGGGCGTGGACGGTTCCAAATGTTTTGATGAGGCCAGTTGCCTTTAGTTCTACGTTCATGTCTTAATTCAATCCTCACCAACATAAAAACAAAATGGTGCCAACACCCATCTTTAGGGTAGAGCTAGGTCTACCTTTTGACTTCTTGGCCGCTTGGGTGCCGTACGGCCCGGTAGGCTAATCTTATGCGGATACGGAAGAAAAAAGATTACGCCGCCGAGCTGGCCGAGGTAACTGCCTCCCGCCGAGAGATTGTGGCCGCTTTTGAAATCGAACGACGCCGGATTGAGCGCGACTTGCATGACGGCGCACAACAGTTTTTGGTCGCTTCTGGGATGGCAATTGGTGAAGCACAGTTGCTGCTCGGAGCACTCCCGGAAGATGTGCGGGAGGACCTAGCACAAGTACTTGACCGGGCACTTCATGCCAATGAACGGGCATTATCGGCGTTGCGGCAAACCGTGAATGGTATTCATCCCAAAGTTCTTTCTGATCTTGGTCTTGAATATGCTGTGCGAGATTTAGCTGATCGGTTTTCCACGAATGTGCGGGTTGTTGTGCCTCATCCGCTTCCTGCGCTGCCGGAAGGTGTAGCGGCAGCCGCTTATTTCTGTGTCACCGAAGCGCTGACGAATGCGGCAAAATATGCGCCCGAGGCTACCGTGAACGTGCTTATTGCCGCCGATCAAGATTTACATATCTCAGTTGTGGATACCGGACCGGGCGGAGCGGTAGTAAAGGAAGGTCATGGGTTAGCTGGGCTCACTGAGCGTTTACAGGCGTTTGGTGGAAAGCTGAGCTGTCACTCACCTGCGGGCGGGCCCACAACAATTAGCGCCCGAATTCCGCTTTTGCTTTTCCAAGGTGAATCCGGGATAGGAGTTGAGGGAAACCGATGAAAATCTTTCTAGCTGATGACGCGGCGCTGATTCGTGAAGGCTTAGCCGGGATTTTGGCACGCACCGGTCATGAAATCGTGGGGCAAGCAGACAATGCCACAGATCTGGTTAAGCAAGTGCGGGCGATTTTGGCGGCAGGCGACGATCTCGATATTGTGATCACCGATGTGCGGATGCCACCTACCCACACCGATGATGGTCTGCGCGCTGCTGTGCAGTTGCGTGAACAATACCCGGAACTGCCAATCATGGTGCTCTCTCAGTACGTTGCCCCGGCTTATGCCGCTCAACTATTTGAGCCCAAACCGGGTGTTCCGATGACCGGCGGATTGGGGTACGTCCTCAAAGATCGGGTATCGAAAATTGTGGACTTTGTGCGCTCCCTCGAATTGGTAGCAAACGGCGGAATTACCGTAGATCCTGAAGTTGCGGCCGGTTTGATGCGCAACCGGGCGGGAGCTTTGGATGGGCTGACCCCACGCGAACGCGAAGTTCTTGAGCTAATGGCACGCGGGCTTTCCAATAATGATATTGCTGCTGAGCTGTACCTGTCGGGAGCAGCTGTATCAAAACATGTGGCCAATGTTTTTACCAAACTAGGCCTAGCTCCGGGAGAAGACAATCGAAGAGTGCGAGCGGTCTTGGCCTATCTGACCGCTACTGGACATATTTAAGTGGCTCTCCAAATTTGTGCGTGTAGGGCGTTGTGTTTTTGAGGCTTCCTGACTCTTCACAGATAAGCGTGTAGCTGTTTTTGAACCTTCCTGCTTCGAGGTGGCTATCTGGTGCTGGTATTTCGCGGTTTATTAGATTTGATGGACAAAATATTGCGGGTGGCTCCGGTTGTAAGACTCGGCAGGGCTGGAAGAAGTGGATTTCTCCGGTTGTACGAGCCGGCAGGGCTATTCAGTGCTTGGCACAGTGTCTCCCACGCGGCTGATGGCATCTAATCTGCTGTTTTTATGACGGTTTTAGGCTGGTTTTTC
>JAAYWS010000143.1 GCA_012516575.1 Actinomycetaceae bacterium | reverse complement strand
CACATCTTACCGGTCCGGTCCTTGAACCCTGTCACGCCCCGCTCTGCTAACTGCTCCCGGAATCTATTAGCTGTCTGTTTCCATGTATCGTAACCAACCACGGTTCCCCGGACGTTTTCCAGGGCCAGCTCCCGGTATATGTCATTCACTTGTCGGCCAATAACCTGCACAACATCTTCAAACCGCTGAAAAGCATTCTCAGCCAGTAACTGCGCCGCCTGCTGGTGTATAGCTCCGAAGCCGGCTTTGACGGCAACCCCCGCTTCTTTAAGCATCGCATCGGCGCCGTAAATCCCTTGAGAATACACCCGCGGAATTGCTTCGCTACACCAGGTCCGGTTGCCCTCGCGCAGCTGTTGCAGGATGGCCTCAATGTTTTTCTTCATCCCAGCAAGGTATTCTGTTTTATTCCCACGTAGCAGGGCCCGGTTCAGGCGGTCCAATATTTCCCGCTCCGCCTGTTCGTAGAAGCGGATGAGCCGCCTAGCCTCGGCTTCGCTAAATTGAATTACTTTGCTTTCACCGCGAGCCGGCATTATTCTTCACCGCCCGCACCCTCGCCGCCTTCGCCCTCCGCTGCCGGCAACGTGATAGGCGGCAGCTCCGCCGCTCCTCCCTGCCCCGCCTGCTCGCTATTTATCCTGTCTATTTCCTCTTGCAGCGCTTCGCCCTCCAGCCCGTATAACCGCCTGAGTGAGCTTTCCAGGCTTGTCAGGCCTGCTGTGTATCTTTGCACTTCGTTTTGTGTAACTTCCTGCTCATCATCCGGCAGTCCATCCTTCCAGTCGATATGGATATCTTCAAGCACCACGGCGCCGGCCATGCCTTGCGCCTGCTCAAGCCGCGAAGCCAGCCATAAAACCTCTTTCAATGCCGGGTCAAACCTCATCCTGATCCGGTTCACCTTGGCCAACGGGGCCATCATCAGCCGGCGAAGCGCGGTACCGCTTTCAGCAAGCCCCACTTTAAGCTGGCCGAAGGCCGCGGCGGAAGTTTCGCTCAAAATGTATAATTGCTCCATGAGCAAATCAATCTGCTTAAACGCCGCCTCAAGCTGGCCGTCCCAGGTAACATAGCCCGGCGGCTGTTCGCCCTGGCCAACCGGAAAATACTTGCCGCCGCCCCGGTATCCCCATTGCCCGGTTGCTGGGTCGTGTTCCAGTGCCGTGTCCGGCCCGTACATATTCGGGTCTGCGTGTTTGTCCAGGATGCGGCTTATCTGTGCCACCCGGACCTCAAGTTCTTGAATAATACTGTCTAAGTCTGAGTAGTCATCCAGGCCAGCCACACGGTCGGTGGTCAAGACATTATTTACCGGCACGACAAGAAACTCGTCAATGCCGGTTTCCGTCTCGGCGTACTCTAAAGCCGGTCCGATAACGTTGTTCTCAATCGGATATTTTGCTGTTGTTATCCTGCCCCGCTCGTGGATTTCTGTCTGCAGGTATTTCTTTGTAACGGTCTTGCCCCGCTCCTGCGTATCCTCTTCATACGTCCACGCCAGCACATGGGCCTGGATCTCTTTAATATTGTCCGGCGAGACCACGGGAAACCAGATGGCCGGCTGCTGGCCTTCGATTATGGCCCTGCCGTCATAGCGGACCTTGAATATCCCGGTACCGTATCGGCTAACGTCCAGCGCCACTTCATAAGCCACGTTAAAAAGACTGTTATCTTCAATGATCCGCTCCACCGCTAGCTGTTCCGGACTGTCCT
>JAAYWS010000021.1 GCA_012516575.1 Actinomycetaceae bacterium | reverse complement strand
GGCACGATTTTGGGTGTTCGGAGGCTGAAGACAATTTGAAATTAGAGAAAATCGAACTATCCGAAGACTATCTGCGGATAGTTCGATTTTCCCTAATTTCAAACGCGAAAACGGATGAACGACGCGTCACGAATGCCATTTTTGCTCAGATCATGCTGGTGGGAGGGCGTTTGGGAACAATTTATGCTGTTTGGACGCTAAAATCCCTCGCAAATCCTCTTGAGTGCTCTTCCATTGGTGCCAAATATGCGTGTACGACAATCGAATAACGCGGTAGCCCAGTTTCATAGCAGCAATATCGCGCTTTCTATCGGTGTACATATCGTCCGGATGCGAATGATGAGCTATCGAGTCACACTCAATGATCAGCGAGTTACCGACAAGAAGATCAACCATGCCGATTGTTGGAATTGAGACCTGTTGTTGGACCGAATACCTGCCGGATTGCAGAAAAGCTTTCACCCGGGTTTCGCTTCCGGACTGCGAAAGAGAAGAATATTTTTCAAGAGTCGTTCTTTTCATGCGTGGGGCTCGGGTGACGATTTGATCCGCTACATATCGAGAAATGCGCCCTTGGTTGAGGGCGGATTCCAAAACAATGAGGCCGGTTTCTGCGTCGTGGAAGTTGATGACCTGTTCAATGGCATCGACGACGGGAACCACAATTTCGCAAGCGGTCAGACATCCGACAAGCATGTTGTTTTCGGCCGCTAAGACTAATCGCGGATCTGCTTGCGGCGTGGCAACCCAACGACGTGAAGGCCGGTATAGGCGTTTTTCGGCAATTTCCGTGTTGAGGTTTAACGTGCCGCTGGGGTCGACTTCAGCAGCATATTCGTTGAAAGTTTGTGGGCGAAACACCTGATTGCACGCAGAATAATAGGTCAGCTTAGACGGGTAGCTCAGCGCAGATTGATGCGGCGCGACAGACTGATGCGGCGCGACAGACTGGAAATCGGGCTCAGCCGCCGCGCCCGGAGTGTTCATCACACATGAATCGGCTGCCGCGAACGGATCACCCGACACACACGGATCGCCCGACACACACGGATCGCCCAGCAAATCTTGGTAGTCTTCCGAAAATTGGTAACTCATAACGTGAGTTTGCCAAGTTTGGTACTACACTCGCCGCCGACCTCAACCAACTGTGGATAATGTTGACGCGAAGCGTTCTGTGGACAAACTTCAGTAGCACCGGCGAGAACAAACAACTAGTAACACTGCCTGCAGTCACCATTGTCACTACATGACGCTTACACTCCGGGCAATGGTTGACGGTGTTAGCATCACCCACGAAGTCCGCCGCTCGGCCCGCTCACGTACCTAAATCCGCTCCCCGGTTCGTTCGTTATACCAACGAAACACATGTTGGTGCGAAAACCTCCCAGGTAGACACGTTGCGCAACTCATCGCCCGCGTCGGCCGACGATGTCGATTCACAGTGTGACCGGCCGGGCACACCCCAGTCCACGCCCCTAAAATCTGCGGCCCATCCACCATCCGCACCGACGGCGTGCCCCCAATCTCAGCACATTTCGCCCGCCACACGGCGTCGTGATTATGCCGCGGCCCAACTAGCGCATGCGCGATCTCATGCAAAATCGTCTCGCGCACCTCGGCGTCGTCGCACAATTCAGTGATTGGTCGCGACAGCGAAATGACCCGTTCGGAAAACCGCGTGCAGCCTGCGCGTTTTTTCGCGCGGTCGAAAACGAGGGTCCAGTCGGCCAGCCCGTGTGCGTCCATGAGCGCCCGACCGAGGTCGTACGCGCGTGAAATCTCCATAGGCTCAACCATAGCCGCCCGCGGAAATCTTCATTAAATCAAGTTCGCGCCCGGCGCAGGCGCGCACGCACTCCGAACGCTACCCGCACGCGACCCGCACGCGACCTGCCCAGCGTTTCGTATAATGACAATCATGTCTGCATCTACCGACCTCGTTGCCCGTATCGGCGAAAACGCCGCGCTGCCCGCGAACCGCCCGATCGACCGCGCCCGTCGTATCACTCAAGCCCTGCTGTTAGGCGGTTCGGGCGGCGTGGTCGTGGGCGCCCTGTTAAATATCCAAGAGCTCAAAGTCACCGACATGTTGCTCCTTGTGGTGCCGCTTTTGGTTGTTTTTATGGCGCGTTTTTACGCCTGGCACATTATGAAGCCGAAGCCCACGGGCGACCCGATCCCGGTTGTCGCACGTACGCTCGCGACCAGCGAGTCGGTGCATTTGCGGCAGGTGCGGTCGGCGTCCTCGAATGGCCTGCTCGTGCCGGTGGTTGCGCAACCGGTGGGCGGGTTGGAGCCGTTCCGCTCGGTGATCATGATTCAGCAAACCGATCCGAGCGAGCCGCTGGTGGATCCGGAGGTCGGCACGTTGTTGGCGCTGCAGCAGGTTGAGCCTGGGCTGGGCGAACTGGCCAATATTGCGCAGATGACGCCGGAGCAGGAAGAACTTATGGAGCAGTTGCGCAGGCGACCGCGGATGTTGTCGAACCGGGCGCCGTCGCTGCCGATGCGGCGCAATGCGTTGGAGCGCAAGCCGACGTCGTCCGCGATCGAGTTTTGGGCGAGTACCGCGGTAGGTTTTGTTGCGATTGTGGCGTTCGCGTGGTGGATTGTGTGACGACGCCGCGGGCGGCGGTTGTCTAACAACACCGCGGGCGGCAGTCGCGTGATAGGTGGAAAGTTGAAGTGCCCGGTCTGCGGACCGGGCACTTTGGGTTTCGAAAGGGGAGAGGTTTTACAACTGGAAAAACTTCACAGCGGAAAGGTTCCCAACCGGAACCCAGAAACGCTTTGTTACAGCACTTTGGACAGGAAGTCCTTGGTGCGCTGATGCTTTGGATTGTCAAAGACCTCGGCGGGCGGGCCGGCTTCGACGATCTGGCCGTGATCCATCAAAATCACCTGATCTGACACCCCGCGGGCGAAGCCGATCTCGTGGGTGACAACGATCATCGTCATTCCTTGCTTGGCCAAATCCTGCATAACCGCAAGCACTTCGCCTACCAGTTCGGGGTCGAGCGCGGAGGTGGGCTCGTCGAAGAGCATAAGCTGCGGTTCCATGGCGAGTGCCCGGGCAATAGCCACGCGCTGTTGCTGACCGCCGGACAGCTCGGCCGGATAATGATCCATCCGGTCGCCCAAACCGACCTGCTTCAACAACTTCTTCGCATGCGCCCGCGCGTCGTCCTTCTTCATGCCCTTCACCTGAATCGGCGCTTCCATCACGTTTTCCAACGCCGTCATATGCGGGAAAAGATTGAAACGCTGGAAAACCATGCCGATTGAGGAACGCTGTTTTGCGATTTCTTTCGACGGTAGCTCGTAGAGTTTGCCGTTCTTTTCTTTGTAGCCGATCAGATCGCCGTCGACGTGAATCGAGCCGGCTTGGATGGTTTCCAGCAGGTTGATGCAACGCAAAATCGTGGATTTGCCCGAGCCGGAGGGCCCGAGAATTGTGGTGACCGTGCCGGGTTGGACGTCGAAGGTGACCCCGCGTAGCACGTGCAGATCGTCGAAAAACTTGTGGACGTCTTTAACTTGAACCATGGGTGTGCTCATTGCCGCGCTCCTTAGGGGGTGAACTCGAGGAAGGGATCTTGTTTGGCGGTGCCCGCGGCGTTGATCGCTTCTTGGCGGGAGTGGTGTGACTTGCGGTGTTTGCGCGCGTTGCGGGCCGGATTATTTTCCGACGCCGCGCCCTTGCCGTAATAGCGCTCGAGATAGTATTGGCCGACCATGAGGATCGAGGTGATGGTCAGGTACCACAGGGCGGCGACGATAAGAAATGGCACCGGGCGGAAGGAGGAAAAGCCCATCGCGTTGGTGACGTAGGTGAGCTCGAGGGAGAGCGGCACGGCGGTGACCAGCGAGGTGGTTTTGAGCATGGAAATGGTTTCGTTGCCGGTGGGCGGAACGATGACACGCATGGCCTGCGGAATAATAATGCGGCGCATGATCTGCGATTTGTTCATGCCGAGTGCTTTTGCGGCTTCTTCTTGGCCGGGGTCGACCGAGTTCAGACCGGAGCGGACGATTTCGGAAAGGTAGGCGCCTTCGTTCAGGCCGAGGCCGAGCACGGCGTAGACGAACATGGTGTGTTGGCGGTCGGCGAAAAGTCCGGTGGGGTTGAAGGTGAAAAAGTCGATTCCGGTCCATGGGATGCCGACGGTGATCGTGGGGAACAGCGTGCCGATCAGGCCCCAGAAAATCAGCTGGGTGTAGATTGGCGTGCCGCGGAAGAACCAAATGTATGCGGTTGAGACGCCGCGGAGCACCGGGTTTTCCGAGCGGCGCATAATCGCCATGGTCACGGCCATAATAATGCCGAGAACCATCGCGCCGATAGTGAGATAAATTGTCCACGTAATCGCGGTGAGAATCTGTGGCTTGAATAGGTTTTCAAAAACCACATCCCACTGGAATTTTTCATTCGTGATCAGCTGGTTAATGATTCCGTAGGCGATAAAAGCCACGATTAGCGCGGAAATCCACCGTCCCCAGTGGCGCACGGGCACCGCTTTAATGACCTCCGGAGCGCCGTCGGCGGGCTCAACATTTTGACTCATAATAATCTTCCGTAAATGCGCTAATCTTCGGTAATTGCGCTTTTCTTCAACTGCGTTATTCTTCTACAACTGCGTGTGCAGGCGCCGATAGATTATCGGCGCCTGCAGGCAGCTAATGTTTGGTTCGAAACCTTGGTGTTGGGCTAATCTTGACGATTGGTCCGTGACCTAGGCGTTCGGTTCGAAACCTAGTTTGGCCGGTTCGAAATCTAGGCGTTCGAAACAGGGTTCAGCACCGCAGTGCTCTGAACGCCGTCAGAGATACCCCATGCGCCGAAGATATCAGCAAGGTAGCCCTCGTCCATCAGGTACTGCAACGCAGCGATCAGCGCATCAGTAGTGGCGGCGTCATCCTGAGCGACTGCGAGACCAATCGGAGCAACGTCAATTGGATCGCCGACCTTTTCCATGGTGCCATCGGACAGTGCGACAGCGTAATCAATAACCTGGATGTCAGCGAACATAGCGTCGATCTGGTTCGAGGTCAGTGCGAGGGTAACTCGGGACTGCTCGTCCTGACGCTGGATCTGAACCGGGTTGTCCTTGCACTCGTTCTCGTTCAGGGCGATCAGGTAATCGTCCTGCGAGGTGCCGGTTTGAACACCAGCGACCACGCCGCAGACGTTGGCCGGGTCGAAGTCGTTCGGATTGCCAGCCGGAACAGCCCACTGCAGACCAGCCTCGTAGTACTGGATCATGTTAACGGCCTGCTGGCGCTCTTCGGTGATGGTGAAGGATGCGATGCCAACTTCGTAATTGGTACCGATCGACGGAATAATCGAGGCAAATTCAGCCTGTTCGATTGCAACTTCGAGGCCGAAGACATTGCCGAGAGCGTTGGCAAGGTCAATGTCGTAGCCGATCATGGTGATGCCGTCTTCGGCGTAGAATTCAGCCGGAGCGTAGTAGGCGTTGGTGCCGATGGTGAGTTTGCCGTCGGCGGTTACCGACTCCGGAAGCATAGCGGCGATTTCGTCGACCTTTTCGATGCCGGAAACGTCAAAGCCGGTGATTTCGGTGCTTTCGCCGGTGGCGCCCTCGTCGGTCTTCTCCTCAGCGTCCGAACCGCAGGCGCTCAGGGTGAGGGTCAGGGCTGCTGCGAGTGCAATAAGCCGAGTTTTCATAGTTTTCTCCTTGGATAAAAAATCAGTTGGTTAATAATATGCATATTGGCGTATAGTTATGCAATTTCCTGGGTGAAATATGCCTATGATCATGCCCACACAGGGTTTTTGCGGGTCTTACGTGACCGGGCAGATGGGGGTTAGCGATTTGAAATTAGGGATTATCGAACTATCCGAAGATAGTCTGCGGATAGTTCGATTTTCCCTAATTT
>JAAYWS010000020.1 GCA_012516575.1 Actinomycetaceae bacterium | reverse complement strand
TACCCTCCAAGCCGTATATAGCGCTGGAGGTAGGTAAAAGTTGATACTTATGCACAGATGGAGCTGGCATCACACCATTCAACGCCGAGTCCACCGCCAAATGGGCTTGCCCGATTGGTGGTTGACTAAAAATACCCCTGCAAAGTTCCCAACTCGACGGCAAACGACGGATTTTAAGGATCAGCAGGGTTTTAAGAGTCGGCAACGCTATTTAGTGCCTAGCACAGTGCCCTCCATGGAGGCTGATGGCACCTAATCTGCGATTTTGAGGGGTGTTTCAGGCTTAGAGATTTTCCCTAATTTGGGGAGCTGGAAGTGGGGCGTGGGGAGCTGGAAGTGGGACTCTGGACCCATTTCCGCTCGCAAAACATGTACCAGTTCATCAAGCTCGACAAAAGACTAACCCAGCTGACCAGACTAGGGCACAACCTAAAACCACGACCACCCGAACCTCCCCGCTACAGGAGGACTCAGAAAGCAACTACACGCTCAAACGTGAAGAGCCTGTTAAGTATTAGAGCGGATTGCCTTTAACGTCCATCCCGATCATCGCATATGCTCGGCCCATTAACGTAACAGCCCAGATCGTTCCAAGAAAACCGATCCCTGCAATACTTGCGAGCGCCCATGGTAATCCAGCTAACGCCGTCATCCCCGAAATAATGAATGGCCCACCCGCGTTACCAATATTGGCAATGGCCTGCCATTTTCCTAAGAATTTTGCCTTGTTGCGGGCAGGAGACAGATCGGCGCCGACGGTCATATTAATCCCGGTGCCAAAACCGTTGCCGATCCCGATGAGCGCAGCACCGGCGATGTACCCGGCTGGTTCACGCCATAGAATCATGACTGAAATGCCCACACTCATGACAATCAGTGTGGGCAATAAACCCCAGTGGCGCCCCCATTTATCGGTAACTGCACCTGCAACTAGGAACAACGTGGTGTCTAGTAACGCCGACATGCCGAAAATTGCGGTAATAAATGTTGCATCGAAACCCAGATAGGTGCCCCACAATGGAATAATTACGGCGCGCGATGCACGCAAAATAAACAAGGCGTTTATCGCAACTCCCATAATTGCGGTTGCTGCAACGGAGGTTGTCTTATTCGCCTCGGCGTCGTGTAGCGGTTGAGCGTAATCGGGGATGTCGTCTAAATCGAATTGTGCGCGGGGAAGCGAGAACGCGAAGAGCATTATTAACGTGATCAACACCGCGCCAATATTAAAAATAACAACCGAGGTCAGATACCACATGGCCAGCATGAAAGTCGCTACTAGCGGTCCGAACAATTCGCCAAAGCGGAAGGTACCGCCAAGGGTTGCTAAAGCACGCGAGCGCCATGCTATTGGCGTTGTCTCGGCAATATACGTTTGCCGTGCGAGTAACCAAGTATTTGATGCTAGCGCAACCAGCACAATGCCAACGACGAAAATCGCCCGGATATGCTGGCTCGGTGGGCTAACAAGGGACAATAAAAACAAGTTCAAAGCAATCAGCGAAAGCGCCATTGCAATATACATTGCGCGTCGGTCGCCAACCCGAGCAATAAAACCTCCCAGAAAAGGCGAGATCATAATGCCAATAAACCCACCGATTCCGATCACCGCTGAGGAAGTTGCGTCATCGAAACCCACAGCCAATGCCGCGAGCACTAATACCGGGGTTAGCGCCCCATTACCGATCGCGTAAATCACCGATGGTAGGTACATCGGGAGGATGAGTTGTTTTAATGGCGTTGAACGCATAGTTTTCTTTCGTGGGCTAACGAGCAGATCACGGGATAATTCTGGCACACTTGGAGCATGAGCGAACATATTGCATTGTGGGGTGGCCGTTTTAGTGGCGCACCGGCCGACGCCCTGACTGAACTTTCTAGGTCCACGCATTTTGATTGGCGGCTTGCCCGCTACGATATTGCCGGTTCGCGTGCCCACGCGCGCGCTTTGCACGCCGCGGGCCTGCTCACTGACGAAGAACTAAGCGGAATGCTCGAGGCTTTAACGCGACTGGATGAGGACGTAGTCAGCGGAGCTTTTGTGCCGCAACCCGATGATGAAGACGTTCATACAGCACTTGAGCGCGGGTTGATTGAGCGTGCCGGAGCACAATTGGGCGGCAAGCTTCGGGCGGGACGTTCCCGTAACGATCAAATTGCTACGTTGATTAGGATGTATCTACGCGATCAAGCTCGGATTATTGGCGGGCGGCTACTGGATGTAGTTGACGCGCTGATGAGTCAAGCAGACCGTGCGGGCGAGGCGATTATGCCGGGCCGAACCCATTTACAGCATGCCCAGCCGATTTTAGTTGCACATCATTTCCTTGCGCATGTCTGGCCGATGTTGCGTGATGTCCAACGGCTGGTTGATCTTGATAAGCGTTTAGCTGTGAGCCCGTATGGTTCGGGGGCGCTTGCTGGCAATACTTTGGGTATGGATCCGGAGGCGGTTGCTGCGGATCTGGGATTCGACTCGGCTGTGTGGAATTCTGTTGACGGGACGGCTGCTCGCGATCTGGTTGCCGAGTTTTCATGGGTGATGGCACAAATCGGTATTGATCTATCTCGGATATCCGAAGAGATCATCATTTGGAATACCAAGGAATTTTCTTTTGTCCGCCTTGATGACGCATTCTCGACCGGATCTTCGATTATGCCGCAGAAGAAAAACCCGGATGTAGCGGAACTGGCACGTGGAAAGGCGGGCCGGTTGATCGGAGATCACACAGGACTATTGGCTATGCTCAAGGGCTTGCCTTTGGCATACGACCGGGACTTACAAGAAGACAAAGAACCGGTATTCGATCAGATCGATCAGCTGGATGTTCTATTGCCGGCAGTGTCCGGAATGATCGACACCATGCAAATGAACTATGCGCGGATGGCGGAACTTGCCCCACAGGGCTTTTCGCTGGCAACCGATATTGCTGAATGGCTGGTTAAAGAGGGTGTACCTTTCCGGCAAGCGCATGAGATTTCGGGTGAATGTGTTGCATTAGCTGAATCACGCGGGGAAGAACTGTGGGATCTGTCCGACGCCGATATGGCGCAGATCGATAAGCGGCTTACGTCTGGAGTGCGCGATGTCCTGAGTGTGGAGGGATCCGTACGAGCACGTCGTGGACAAGGCGGTACTGCGCCAGAACGAGTTCGAGAGCAGTATCAAGCCGCATCTGATCAGCTTAGTATTTTGCGGGTCTTTACTGATTCGAGGGTGCAAGCGCGCTAGGTTTTAAAGACGTAACCGTCGAATCCTTTGCAGGGTAACCGTTTAGGGGCCGCAAATTGTGGGCGGATTGGAATCGCATGCGATCTTTAAGGCAGAATGACAGTCGGTGCCCAAAGTGGCAGTAACAGAAAGGAACCACAGTGTCTGACATCTTCGATGAACTCCAGTGGCGTGGGTTAGTTGCCCAACACACGGATATTGACGAGCTCCGAAAAGCTCTCAACGAAGGATCAATGACTTTTTATTGTGGTTTCGATCCAACAGCGCCCTCGTTGCATCACGGACATTTGGTTGCGGTTAAGGTAATGCGTCATTTACAAATGGCAGGTCATAAACCACTAGTACTTGTTGGTGGGGCAACCGGTTTGATCGGCGATCCACGGGATAAGGGTGAACGCACGCTTAATACGCGTGATGTGGTGGCACAGTGGTCTGAAAAGCTACGTGCACAGTTGGAATCGCTTCTCGATTTTGAAGGGCCGAACGCGGCTCGAACCGTCAATAATCTTGACTGGACTGAGTCGATGACGGCTATCGATTTCCTGCGTGACCTAGGAAAGCACTTCCGGATGGGTACCATGCTCGCCAAGGATGTTGTTGCACGCCGCTTGGACTCTGACGAAGGTATTTCATATACCGAGTTCTCCTACCAAGTACTTCAGGCGAACGACTTTCTTGAGCTGTACCAGCGCTACAACTGTGTGATGCAGGTAGGTGGTAACGACCAGTGGGGCAATCTTGTTGGCGGCATGGACCTCATCCGCAAAGTTGAAGGTAAGTCCGTGCACGTGATGACTAACCCGCTTATTACTAAATCGGACGGTTCGAAGTTCGGAAAAACTGAGGGCGGAGCTATTTGGCTGAACCCGGATATGCTCAGTCCGTACAAGTTTTACCAATTCTGGCTCAATACTGCCGATGAAGACGTTATCAATATGCTCAAGGTCTTTACTTTCCGCACGCGCGAAGAAATTGAGGCGTTCGAGGTAGAAGTTACGGAGCGGCCTTTCGCTCGGGCGGCACAACGGGCTTTGGCCGAAGATGTCACTACCTGGGTTCACGGTGCCGATGCTACGGAACGTGTTCAGCAGGCATCTGCGGTTTTGTTTGGCAAGGGAGATCCGGGTGCACTGGACGCCCGGACGCTGTTGGACGCAGTTGCTGAGCTACCTTCGGCCGACGCCGTTGTGGGCGCCGAATTACAAGATGTGCTGGTTGACCTTGGCTTAGAAAAGGGTCGCGGTGCAGCTCGGCGTACGATTAACGGCGGCGGGGTGTCGATTAATAACGTCAAGATTTCTGATGAGGATTATCGAATCACCGACGACGACGTATTAGCCGGAGGCGTGGTTCTCTTGCGGAAGGGACGTAAGAATCTTTCCGTAGTTCGAATCACACAAGACGCTTAACTTTCGTGTTTCTTGTGAAGGTGTCTTGAATAAATCGGCGGATTCATGCGGAAAACTCGGCTGTGATGAGTGACACCGCGTCAAGATTTGACCAAGGCCGAAAATATCCGTAAAGTTATTTTCCGTTGCGAAGAACTGCGACACAGAGTCCAAGAAGCTTCTTGTGACGTGGTGTGCGCTTGGTCGGGCTGAAGAGATTCACCCTTGACGAATTCGCGAATGGGCCTTAAGATTAAGGTCCGCCTCCTCAACGAAGCCCATGAAAAATGGGGTTCATTGGGTGTGGGTGTGTTGTTTGGTATCTCAATAGTGTGTCAGCTTTTTACATTTTTTT
>JAAYWS010000019.1 GCA_012516575.1 Actinomycetaceae bacterium | reverse complement strand
TGTTTCGTTGAAAACCCGCCACTTTACACGTATGAAATAGTGCTTGTCCGATGCGCTTTATACACTAGCGCGCTGAGCAAACTCGCGTAGCACTTGTGCAAGTTCTACCGGTTTTTCATCCGCTGTGAAATGACCGGCACCTTCAATTTCTACAATCCGGGGAGATTTTGCTTTCAAAGCCAGCTCCATAAAGTATTCGAGCGAGCACGTCGGATCGTCTGAGCCGCGAATGAAATAAACCGGCCCGTCAATAAGCTCAATGACGTCAGTCGCATCTTCGCGTTCAGCCAACGCACGCATAATCCATGCGAGTCCCGGATTCTTCAACTCTTGGAAACGACGATCTAGGTCTGCACGCACCTCATCAAAAATATCCGAGCCGATCATATCCGCCGGGTGGCCCTTTTCCAGCCACATTTTCACCGCGTCATAGCCTTCACCGGCATCACATGCCTGCGCTACTTGCTCCCGGAAATCCTTCCGGTCTTGATCGTCAGCGCCAATATTGGTATCCATCAGTGCTAGTCCCGCAACCATTGCCGGGTAGGCAGTTGCGAAATCAGCCGCAAAAGAGCCACCCATCGACAGTCCGCCCAATGCGATCTTGTCCACTCCGAGAAGATCGAGGGTGGCCTTCAAAGCGTTAATATAGGTATCGCCACTTGGCGGGCCAGGGTTGAATTCTTCGGCTTCCGGTGAGTTACCAAAACCAGGGGCGTCAACAGTAATCAGGTCAACATCTGGTAGCTCACTGCGCACCTGATCCCACATCGTCTGGTTCACCGGCAACGCATGGAGCAAAACTAACGGCACATTGCCTTTCGGACCGCTACGGCGGTAATTAAGAGTAGTCATATGTTTACGGTAGCAAAGCTACCGCTCAGTTATCGTAAGAACACTACCGATCTCTAGTACCAATGTTGTCCGCGCCGCCCGCGGCTGTTCCAGCATCCGGTATGCCAGTGTCGGCGTTCGCGTTGCCCGGCCTGCGCACCAAAAAAGTGTTCGTCAGTCCACGCCACCACATGGGCTTGACCAACTGGGATCACTCCATTACAACCCGGGCAGATATATTCTTTAGCCGCTGAACGAATATGGTGAACTTTGAATTCGATACCGTCCGGGGTGGTTTCGCGCGTGGTATAACCCATAAGCGCGTCAATATTAAGCTCTCTGGGTTCCCGCTCATACTTATTAGAACGTTTACGTGAACGTGCCATTAAAACAGCCGATCTTCAGGGTTATCCATGCCGCGCATAGCATCGTAATCAAGAACGACGCATTCGATCCCGCGATCTTCTGCTAAAACCCGCGCTTGTGGACGAATCTCCTGCGCCGCAAAAATGCCCCGCAGGGGTTGTAAGGTCGTGTCACGTCCCAAAAGTTCCAAATAGCGCGTTAGTTGTTCGACGCCGTCGATCTCACCACGCCGTTTAACTTCGACTGCTACGTGGCCTCCAGCATCATCCAAAAGCATTAAATCGACTGGCCCAATCGCCGTTGGATACTCCCGGCGCACCAACTCGAGTCCTTTGCCCAAAACGTTTACTTGTTCGGCAAGGAGTTTTTGTAGATGTGCTTCTACTCCGTCTTTGATGAGCCCGGGTTCTTCTCCGAGGTCTTCCGTAATATCGTGGAATATTTCGTAGATATTAATAAGCAGGACGTCGTCAGTTTTGTCGGCTGCAACCGCCCACGATTCGATAACTCCGGCTTTTTTATCAGCCGAACCAACTTCAACTTCAGTAATGGTAGCCGGCGGAGACATCCAATTGAGCGGTTTATAAGACCCTCCATCAGAGTGCACCAGAACCGAGCCATCTTTTTTAATAACTAGAAGTCTTTTTGCGGGTTCTAGATGAGCATCAAGCCGTCCGGAATAATCTACTGAACACTGTGCAATAACAATTCGCACTGTTTTCCCTTCCGGTGTCTGGTGCACCTACTACTCGATACTTCTAATACAGCGTTGGTTCCTCCACCGGCGGGGCCGAATCAATCCACGATACAATCCCGGACACAGCTAACGGAGTGGTCGCCAGATGCCACACCCGTTCGCCCTGCGTTAATCGAACGACTTGAACGTCGTCCTTTTGCGGTAACACTTTAAAATCAACTGCTCCGCGCGTCCACACGAAATTCGGGGAGGTTCGAATGCATTGAACGCGGTACCACTCTAGACGATGAGGAGTGAAAACACCGATTCCAGTCTGCCATCGCGAGTCGTCGCCGTCGCGCAGGCTCACCTCAAAAGAGCCGGAACGCGAATACAGCATACGCAACCGAAAAAGAGCGAAAGCAGCAAGCGCAAGGCCGATTACCACTACCAAAATAATAATGGCAATCCACAATGCGGCGGGCATTGTCGGCTACTCCGCAGCTACTTCAGAGTCGAAACTTCCTTCACCAACGACGACCATAATCTCGTCATTGTCAACAGTGAGAAGACCAAGCCCAGTGTTCGCCCGAAGTTTCTTGCCATCCGGCGTCGTAAAACGTACGACCCCAGGGTTAAGAACAGCGAGAATCGGGGAACGCTTGGGCAAGATACCCATTTCTCCGTTGTAAGCAGGAACCACGACGTCCGTGACCTCTCCTTCGAAGAGGCCACCGGACCGTGAGACGATAGTGAGCTTCATTAGCGCATTTCCTGCTGAATCTTGTGCCAAGCACGCTCAATATCTTCAATACCGCCGATATTGAAGAACGCCTGCTCAGGAATATGGTCGTATTCACCTTCAACCAGACGACGGAAGGCTTCAACGGTTTCGTCGATCGGAACAGTCGAACCCTCCACGCCAGTGAACTTAACTGCCGTGTACGTATTCTGCGACAGGTACTGTTCGATACGACGAGCACGTGCCACAGTGACCTTGTCTTCGTCAGAGAGCTCGTCAACACCGAGAATGGCGATAATGTCCTGCAGTTCCTTGTTCTTCTGCAGAATCATCTTCACCTGGGTTGCCACATCGTAATGTGCTTGGCCCACGTACTGAGCATCGAGGATTCGCGAGGAGGAAGCCAACGGATCCACTGCCGGGTACAGACCACGCGATGCAATATCACGCGAAAGTTCGGTGGTAGCGTCCAAATGGGCGAAGGTAGTAGCCGGAGCCGGGTCAGTGTAATCGTCCGCTGGCACGTAAATTGCCTGAAGCGAAGTAATCGAGTGTCCACGAGTGGAGGTAATACGCTCCTGTAGCGCACCCATTTCGTCTGCCAGCGTCGGCTGGTAACCCACCGCCGAAGGCATACGGCCGAGAAGCGTCGATACTTCCGAACCTGCCTGTGTAAAGCGGAAGATGTTGTCAATAAACAAGAGCACATCTTGCTTTTGAACATCGCGGAAGTACTCTGCCATGGTCAGACCCGAAAGTGCGATACGCAAACGTACGCCCGGCGGTTCGTCCATCTGGCCGAAAACGAGAGCGGTCTTGTCCAACACGCCAGCATCTTCCATTTCGAAGATGAGGTCGTTACCTTCACGGGTACGCTCACCTACACCAGCGAATACCGAAACACCGCCGTGGTCTTGAGCAACACGTTGAATCATTTCCTGAATCAGAACGGTCTTGCCAACACCAGCACCACCGAACAGACCAATCTTTCCACCCTGAACATACGGAGTGAGAAGGTCAATCACCTTGATGCCAGTTTCAAACATCTTCGTTTCTGACTCAAGCTGATCGAAGGTCGGTGCCTTGCGGTGAATCGGCCACCGTTCAGTAACTTCGAGTGTTTCTCCTTCAGGTAGATTGAGAACCTCACCTACTACGTTGAACACGTGACCCTTGGTCACGTCGCCCACTGGCACGGTAATCGGAGCCCCGGTGTTAACAACAAGCGCACCTCGAACAAGGCCATCAGTTGGCTTCATCGCGATCGTGCGGACGATATTGTTACCAAGGTGCTGCGCCACTTCAAGGGTCATAGTCGTCACATTGACGTCTTCGCCTTGCGAGCGCAGATTCAATTCAGTAGTCAGCGCGGTATTAATTTCCGGAATCGAATCCGGCGGGAATTCAACGTCGACGACGGCGCCCACCACTTGGACGATACGTCCCTTGGAGAGCTCGGTCGAATTCTCTACTGCAGTCATTAGTTTTTCCTTCACTGTTTCCGCAAGGGCTAAGGCCTTAATGCTAAATCCCCAGGCTGTCCGCGCCGGAGATAATTTCGGTAATTTCCGTGGTAATCTCAGCCTGGCGAGCGTTATTCGCAAGGCGTGTGTAGTCTTCGATAAGGTCTCGGGCATTTTGAGTTGCCGAGTGCATGGCCTGCTGACGCGAAGCTAGCTCAGAAGCTGCTGCCATCAACATAGTGGCGTAAATACGATGCTCAATGTACAACGGTAGAAGCGCATCAAAGATCTCCTGCGCTGAAGGCTCGAATTCGTAAAGCGGATACTGCTCGAACTCACGGAGCTCTTCGGGATCTTCGACTAATTCAATCTCATCCAGTGCATCCACGATCTGGAGTGGAAGCATACGCCGAACCGTTACCCGTTGACTCACCATCGACACATAACGGCTGTAGACGATATAAAGCTCGCCTACCCCGCCTTCTTCTGCTGGAGCCAAGAATCGTTCGAGGAAAACCTTGCCGATTTCGGCAGCCGTGCCCGCGTCCGGCTTATCCGATTCGCCTGTCCATGACTTCTCGATTGCAATATTTCGGAAATTATAATGCGATACTCCGCGGCGGCCAGCAATGTAGATTACTGGGTCTTTGCCCTTTTCCCGAAGTTCTTCGATAAGCTCATCTGCTTCACGCAAAACTGAGGATGAGTAAGCACCAGCCATGCCCCGATCCGAAGTAATCGCGAATACGAGTACCCGATTAGTATCTGTTCGTTCGTTGATCAGTGGGTGGTCTTCTCTGGCATGGCTCGCCACGGTAGCAATCGATCGGGTCAGGGCACGCGTATACGGATCTTGGCCGAGTGCGCGATCGCGCGCCTTGCCAATGCGCGAAGCCGCAATCAGCTCCATCGCCCGGAAGACCTTTTCGAGCGTCTCTGTTGCTCGGATCTTCTGTTTATAAATACGCTGTGCGCCGGACACTCTTAACCTCGCTTCTGCCGAACAGTCTGTTCCTGAGCCTTATCGGCTTCAAGTTCTTCAGCTTCCGCAACAGCCGCATGGGAAGCAGCGAATTGCTCACCGAACTGCGCGACCGCAGTACGCAGTGCATCTTCGGTTTCATCGCTGATTACCCCAGCGTTCCGAATATCGTCAAGTACGGTTGTGTTATGGCGCAGGTAATCGATAAATCCAAGTTCGAACTTACGAACATCAGCCACTTCTACCGTATCGAGATATCCATTCGTTCCAGCCCAAATTGAGACGACTTGGTCTTCAATCTTGTATGGGCTGTACTGCGGTTGCTTAAGAAGCTCCATCAAACGTTCACCACGTGTGAGCTGCTGGCGGGTTACCGGATCTAGGTCAGAAGCAAACAGCGCGAACGCGGCCTGTGAACGATACTGCGCTAGCGTGATCTTGAGCGTTCCAGCAACTTTCTTCATTGCCTTAATCTGGGCGTCACCGCCAACGCGCGAAACCGAAATACCGACGTCGACGGCCGGACGCTGGTTCGCGTTGAACAGATCCGACTGCAAAAAGATCTGACCGTCAGTAATCGAAATAACGTTAGTCGGGATATACGCTGAAACGTCATTTGCCTTGGTTTCGATCATCGGCAGGCCGGTCATCGAGCCGCCGCCCATTGCATCGGAAAGCTTTGCACAGCGTTCGAGCAAACGAGAGTGCAGGTAGAAAACGTCACCTGGGTAAGCTTCACGACCCGGTGGACGACGCAGTAGTAGCGATACCGAACGGTAAGCTTCGGCCTGCTTGGACAGGTCGTCAAAAATGATCAGAACGTGTTTGCCGCCATACATCCAGTGCTGTCCGATAGCCGAACCGGTGTACGGTGCCAAGTATTTAAAACCGGCAGGATCCGATGCTGGAGATGCAACGATCGTGGTGTATTCCAATGCGCCGGCGCGCTCGAGCGTTGCGCGAACGGATGCAATGGTCGACCCCTTCTGACCGACTGCCACATAGATGCAACGAACCTGCTTGTTTGGATCTCCCGACTCCCAGTTCGCTTTCTGGTTAAGCACCGCATCAATTGCCAATGCCGTCTTACCAGTTTTGCGGTCTCCAATAATAAGCTGACGCTGACCACGACCAATCGGGATCATCGCGTCGATCGCCTTAATACCAGTCTCCAACGGCTCGTGCACCGACTTACGGTCCATAACGCCCGGAGCTTGAAGTTCTAGCGCCCGAAGCCCTTCTATTCCGGTAATCTCACCAAGGCCGTCAATCGGGTTACCCAGCGGGTCAACAACTCGTCCGAGGTAGCCTTCGCCAACCGGCACAGAGAGAACCTCGCCGGTACGGCGAACTTCCATGCCTTCTTCAATGTGTGCAAACTCGCCAAGAACAACAACGCCAATAGAGCGTTCTTCAAGGTTCATCGCCAAACCTTGAGTGCCATCCTCAAATTGCAGGAGCTCGTTTGCCATTGCGCCGGGGAGACCCTCAACACGGGCGATACCGTCAGCACTGAGGGTGACGTGGCCAACCTCTTCACTGGCAGCCTTCGCGGGTTCATAAGAACTCACAAAGGTATCCAGCGCTGCCCGGATCTCATCGGGCTGGATTGTCACTTCAGCCATTTTATTCCTTCGCTCGAAGCGGCCTGTGGCCGCAAGTGTATGTATCAGTTTGAAAATGCCTCGCGCACGCCGCGTAGTCGGCTGGCAAGAGTACCGTCAATAACGTCATCGGCGACGTGGATTCGAATTCCACCAATAACCGCCGGATCGATTGTGACGTGGACTTTAACGTCCTTGTTGTATGACCGAGACAGGATCGCGGTTAAGCGTTCTTCCTGTTCCCGGGTGAGGGGAACCGCACTGGTTACCGATGCAACAATACGCAGGCCCTGCTCCGCCGCCATCTCCATGTAATAGGTCAGGGAGCGAATCGGAGGGTATCCGTGCATCGTATTCGCAACAGCTCGAACCAGTAGCTCTACGGTGTAGTTCAGATATGGTGCAAAAAGGTTCCGCACTAGCTCTTGACGGCGTCCAACTTCGAAATACGTATCACCGACGGCGATACGTAGATCCCGGTTCGCCCGTAAGGTACGCATGATGACGTAAAGTTGTTCTTCAACCTCAGAGAGCTTGCCTTCGCGTTGTGCACCTACCATGAGGGTACGTGCACCGAGTGCTTCTAGAGCCCGGCCTAAATCGTCTTTTTCTGACCAATATTCGCGGGCCAAACCCTGCAATAACTCGGTAACTTCGTCAGCGACCTTGCCATGCACAACATTATGGGCCAGCGTGGCACGATCTTCGGGTGCACGAGCATTATCTTCAAGCGCTCCCAATAGTGCCGGGTTCTTTCGCAGGATATCGACCAGCGCGAAAATCGACCGCGCGAGCTCAATCTCCTCGCCGCCCCGCTGTGTTAGCAGAGCTTCCCAACGTTCACGTGCCCGTCCAAGCGCGGCTGTAGAAGCGGATCGCATTAGACCTCCTGATGACTGGGTGCCAACGAGACCTCGAGTTCATCGAGGAAACGGTCGGTTACCCGCTTAGCAAGCTCCGAATCAGTCAGGGACTCGCCCACAATGCGCGATGCCAACTCGGTCGCCAAGGACCCCACGTCGGTACGCAAGGTACGCCGAGCCGCATCTGCGTCAGCGGCGATACGCACGCCGGCTGCTTCGATAATCTGATCAGCCTCAGCCTTAGCCTTCACCCGTGCTTCTTCGAGAATCGACTTCGCGTTCTCATTTGCAACGTCGCGGATTTCGTTTGCCTCGCGTTGTGCATCGCGAATTTGCTCTTCCAAATCTGCTTGTTGTGCCGCAATTTCAGCTCGGGCAATTTCGGCAGCTTTTAAGCCATCTTCAATTTTGCGTCCACGCTCATCAAGCATGTTCACAAAAGTAGGCCAAGCCAGCTTGTAGATAATAAGCGCGACGATAGCGAAGGCGACAGATCCCCAGATTAAATCATACGTAGCCGGAACCAGCAGCTGGAAGGTGGAACCTCCGTCTGCGGCGGCAAGGATGGATGTCGCTAGCATGGATATCACGCCTAGAATACGAATCCAGCAGCGAAGCCGATCAGGCCAAGAGCCTCAGCAAACGCGATCGAGAGGAACATGTTAACGCGGAGGAATCCAGCCAGCTCCGGCTGACGCGCGGTTGCTTCCTGATTCTTGGCGCCAATCATACCGATGCCAAGGCCGGGGCCAAGGGTGGCAAGAGCATAACCAATGGTGGCGATGTTACCTGTCATGACTATTCTTTCCTTTGTTTTGTTTTGAATCTCAGTCTGCTGAGATCGACAGTGATACGTAAGCGGCTGCGAGCATAGCAAAGATATATGCCTGCAACGCACCCACAAACAGCTCGAAGACGACGAAAATGACGCCCACGAGAAGAGTAAGGGATCCAAGTCCTGCACCCATCACGCCAGAAAGCGTGAAATAGAGATAGTGGGTACCGGCGAAGGAGAGCACGAGAATGAAATGCCCAGCCACCATGTTGGCAAGAAGACGCACGGCGAGGGTTAGCGGACGCAGGATAAACGTAGAGAGCAACTCAATTGGCAACATAATAAAGTACAGCGGCCAAGGAACACCTGGCGGCATAAGTTGCTCTTTAAAGAAAGTGCCCAAACCGCGGTCCTTAACACCGGCAACAATAAACCCAACGTAGGCAAACAGACCATAGATTAGCGGCATTCCGATAAGGGAAGTTCCGGCAATCTGCAGACCCGGAATGACGCCGGTTAGGTTCATGAAAAGCACGCCGATGAACAACGTAGCAAGCATAGGCTGATACTTCTCAGCCTTATCTTTGCCAAGGATCTCATGACCGATTTGAACTCGCGAAAAATCCAATAAAGTTTCAACCGCTGCCTGCCCGCGCGATGGCACCAACTTGGCTCGCCGTGTATACCACACCATGATCAGTGCTAGTACAACAACTGCGATGAGGCGGACCATCAGCAGTCGGTTCATTTCAAAGGGAGTGCCAACGAAAAGGAAACCATCAGGGTTGAGTTCTCCGTCAAGCGTAGGCGGGGAAAAACCGCCACCATCAGCCGAAGCAAATAACATCTGCGTCTTCGCGGCCAAGCCAAGCATACTGTGCACTGCCTTCGCTTCTCCATATTTCGTGGTCCTATCCCGCGCACGCGCTCCATTACGTATAACTCGCGCGGGACCTGAATACGGCTTAGTTTACCTTAGTAATTTAAAATCGGCTATCGAAATGATGAACAAAATCCCTCACTCGGTAATTTATCTCAAAACGGCCTTTAGTCCCATTATCTTTCGACAAAAGGACTGGGATAGCGTATGACAATAACAGCGCTGATAACGAGGTTGATAATAACTGCGCCGACAAATGCGAGCCCCGCTATACGGTGGTCGAACAGTTCGTAATCGCGAAAAACTAGCACGACCGTAGCAATTAATACAAGTTTAAGCGCGTAGCTTCCAACCGTGACTGCACCGACGGCCCGTCCATACACGGCAATAAACTTCATAGTCACAAAACCCAGCACTACCGCCAACAGGACTGCACCAATTCCCAAGCTTGCAGAAAAGCTAAGTACGCGATCTGCACTGATCAGCCCATACGTAACAACGCCTGCAATGAACACCAGTAAAATAGCAGTGGTTGCTACCAATGCCCGGGCAAGTACCGCGTTTGCCGTCGGTTGATGTCCTGCTGAACGTTTTTTCATCATTGTTCAATCCGTTCAATTAAGGTACCAGCTTCCTCAACCACGTGCGTGTTTTCCCTTGCCCCGGTGTCTTCGACTGTTTGGATAAGCTTCCTAGCAGCCCGGCGTCGTCCCACCACATAAATCACGATAGAAACAAAAAACGCTCCGACAGCGCATACTACAAACACTGGAATCACATAACCGACCGGGAAAACAACCGCAGCGACCACGGTAAAAGACAATAGCGCCGTCCACATATACAGCACCACTACCGCACGAGTATGCGAAAACCCGTAATCAATTAATCGGTAGTGCACGTGACCAGTATCAGCCGAAAATGGCGACTTACCCCGCGCAATCCGCCGAATAAATCCCCAAAGCAGGTCCACGAGCGGAATCGCTAAAATAACCAACGGCACGATTAATGGCAAATACGCAGGTACCGCCGTCGGCGTGGAAACCAAAGCCGGATCAATCTGCCCCGTAATAATAATGGTCGCCCCGGAAATAACGGTGCCCAACATCATTGAGCCAGAATCGCCCATAAAGATCCGCGCAGGATGAAAATTGTGCGGAAGAAATCCCGCACAAGCGCCCACAAGCGCGGCAACAGTGGCCGTAGCGAAAGAAGTGTAATCGCCCGGACTAGTCTCGCGCGTTAAATAGTAGGCGTAGAACAGGAAAGCCAGTGCTGCAATGCCAATAATTCCAGCAGCTAACCCGTCCAGACCATCAATAAAATTAACCGCATTGACCACCACGACCACCGCGATAATCGTGACAAACAGTGTCAATCGCGTAGATCCAACAGTCAGCCCGAGTAAAGGCAACGTCACCAGCTGTACCCCGAGCCAAGCCATCACCCCGGCGGCCAGCACCTGCCCGGCTAATTTGGCGTACCAGGCCAACTCCCAGATATCGTCAATCACTCCCAGAAGGCACATTAACCCCGCGCCAAGCACAATCGCCCACACCGAAGAATTACTGGCTAGTACCTTTTCGAGATAGGGGATCTGCGTAGCAATTACTAACGACAGCACAAACCCGGCATACATGGCTATCCCACCAAGCCGAGCTACTGGAACCCGGTGAATATCGCGTTCGCGTAGTTCCGTCATTGCACCTATATGCAAGGACATCCGGTGCATAAGCGGCACTAACAGATAGGTGATCACCGCCGCCAAGACCATAATAAGGACGTACACTCTCACGGTTTCGCCCTCATTTCGCTACTGCCTGCCGTACCGATAGCAGGAAACACATCGGCACCCGCGAGTTCACTAACCTCAGCCAACTGCGCAACCGAAATTGCTCCCACGCGCACTACCGCAAACCGCTGGCCCTCCCACCGTACAATCGTGGACGGCACTCCCCCGCGACTTGGCCCAGCGTCCAAATACAGGCTGACAGCCTCGCCGAGTTGCTCATAGGCTTGACCAATACTGGTAGCCGGCGGCTGGCCTGTCAGATTCGCACTCGTTACTGCCAGCGGCCCGACACTTTCCAAAATATCTCGGGTAACCTGCAAATCCGGCATCCGCAGCGCCACAGTTCCTTCGGTTTCTCCCAAATCCCACCCTAAATGAGGTGCCGCCGGAAGAATAATAGTCAACGCTCCAGGCCAAAACGCATCGATTAATGCGTGCGCCGGCGTAGGAATATCGGCAACAAGACTACGTGCCTGGTCCAGATTCGCCACTAATACCGGTGGCGGCATGGCTCGAGTACGCGATTTCGCCGTCAGTAGCGCATCAACCGCTGAGGAGTTAAACGGATCGGCTCCAATTCCGTACACGGTATCGGTTGGCAGGCAGATCACCTGGCCATCGGCTACTATATCGCGCACTAAACGCAGATCAGCAGCGCGTGCCCCGGCGTCGTCAACCTGCACAATACGCATGCTAGGCCTCCTTCACCGCGCGTAAAAACCGATCTCGGCCAGTCAAATCCTGCCCCGTATACACCCCAGAATAACCGGATGCAGCCGCGCGTAGTGCTGGACCTTGATCATCACCGTGTTCCATGATGAGAATACCGCCCGGTCGCAACAAATGGTAAGCACGCGCCACAAGTTCGCGAGGTAAATCCAACCCGTCATCGCCACCGCCAAAAAGCGCCCTAGCTGGGTCTTGGCGCACTTCAGGTGATAAATCCTCGTCGAATCTGACATAGGGCGGATTGGTAATAACCAGATCCACACTGCCTATAAGTTCCGGAAAAGCCTGACGGGCATCGCCGTGAACAAGCGCGACCACAGAACCGTAAACAGCATTATTTTCTTGTGCAAGTGCAAAGGCGGCGTCGTCCAATTCCACGCCAAACACCCGCGCACCGACATATTCGGTAGCAATCGCGAGCGCAATAGCACCTGAACCGGTGCACAGGTCGACGACGACGGGCTCGGGTTTACCGAGCGCATGCAGTTCTTTAAGCCCGGCTTCTACAACAATTTCAGTTTCGGGGCGGACGATAAAACCGCCCGGTCGCGATTTTAAGGTCAGGTACCGAAACCACATGGTGCCGATAATATGTTGCAGGGGTTCGCGCTGGGCGCGCCGATTAACAAGTTCCGTAAAACGCGCGCGCTGTTGCGCGGTGGGTTGTTCGGACGGGAGCGGAAGCGTCCCGCAAACGTGCTCAGCAAGCGCCCGGGCGTCAACTGCCGGGCTGGCCACACCGGCTTGGGCTAATTGCGCACTGGCTGCCTCCAGCACGCGGTACCAGATCATTTCTCGTCGGTTCCAGTAGCCTGCGCCAGCCGCTCTTGTTCGTCCATTTCGCGCAGTGAATCAATAACTGGTTGTAAGGACCCGTCAAGTACGACGTCGAGATTATGGGCTTTGAATCCGGTGCGATGATCGGCGATACGGTTTTCCGGGAAATTGTAGGTGCGTACCCGCTCTGAACGGTCTACCGTGCGCACTTGGGAACGCCGCGCGTCGGCTTCTTTCGCGGCCAGCTCGTCTAATTGGGCTTGCCGTAGCCGTGCTAGGAGCACCCGCATCGCTGCTTCACGGTTTTTGATCTGCGATTTTTCGTCCTGCATAGACACCGTAATACCGGTGGGAATATGGGTAATCCGTACTGCCGAATCAGTGGTGTTCACAGACTGTCCGCCCGGACCGGAAGATCGATACACGTCAATACGCAATTCGTTATCGTTGATCTGGACTTCTTCTGGTTCATCCACTTCTGCAAAAACGAGGACGCCGGCAGCGGAGGTGTGTACCCGACCCTGTGATTCGGTAACCGGCACGCGTTGGACTCGGTGGACCCCAGCCTCATATTTCAAGTGTGCCCATACGCCTTCCGCTGGGTCTTCCGGTACTGACTTGGCTTTTACCGCAATCTGGACGTCTTTGAAACCGCCAATATCGGTAGGGGTGGAGGAAAGGATTTGGGTGCTCCAGCCTTTTGATTCGGCATAGCGCTGGTACATGCGTAGCAGATCCGCGGCGAATAACGCCGATTCTTCTCCGCCCTCTCCGGCTTTGATTTCCATAATCGCGTCTCGGGAGTCGTCCGGATCGCGCGGGAGAAGTGCATCGCGTAAATCTTCGGCAGCGGCTTCCAGTTCGGCTTCCAAATCAGGCAGTTCAGCGGCGAATAGTTCGGCGTCTTCCCCACCGAGTTCGATGATTTCGCGGATTTCTTTCACATCCTGATCGGCTTCGAGCCAACGCTCATAACGCCCGACGACGCGGTTCAGTTCCGCGTAACGCCGACCGAGCGAGCGTAGTTTTTCAGGCCGGGCCAGTACTTCCGGGGAGGACATCTGCGTTTCAATATCGCGATGTTCCTCTAGCATGGCTTGAGCTGCGGGAAATTCAGACATGAAAACTCCGATTAAAAGATGGTAAATAACGGCAAACGCCGGTACGAAAAACGTACCGGCGTTCGACAATAAAGCTACTTGGCGCGCTTACCGTAGCGAGCCTCGAAGCGAGCAACACGGCCGCCAGTGTCAAGGATCTTCTGCTTACCGGTGTAGAACGGGTGGCAAGCATTGCATACGTCGAGACGAAGCTCTTCCCGATCGAGGGTGGAGCGAGTCTCGAATTCGTTACCACAGGTGCAGGTAACGCGAATCGCGGTGTATTCAGGGTGGATTCCCTGCTTCATAGCATTCTCCTAGGATCGTTTTGCGCCCTGGGTCCACAACGCACTGCCACGATATTGACCGGTGCTAGCTTGCCTGCGTGCAGGCGGCGAGGTGGTGAACCAGAAGCCGACAGGTTATTTTTTCATACTTTTGCGACAGAACCTATCTGGGGTGATCAACCCCACCGGTTCTTGTCATTAACGTGCTGATTAGCCTGGTAATTAGTCGTCCATCGCTTGGATGCCTTTAATAATCGACATGAGCAATTGCGCATTCGATTCGGTCTTACGCATCCGGCCGAGTAGCTGATCGGAGGCTTCTTGGACGTCCATTTGGCCCAAGCCCCGGCGTAGATGCCAGATCACCTTAAGCTCTTCTGGCGACAGCAACAGTTCTTCGCGGCGTGTGCCCGAAGCGTTGACGTCAACCGCTGGGAAGATACGGCGATCTGCCAGCTCACGCGAGAGCCGTAGCTCCATATTGCCGGTTCCCTTGAACTCTTCGAAGATCACTTCGTCCATCTTCGAACCGGTTTCTACCAGCGCAGAAGCAACGATTGTCAGCGAACCACCGTTTTCAATATTGCGGGCGGCACCGAAGAACTTCTTGGGCGGGTATAGCGCTGCAGCATCCACACCGCCAGAGAGGATTCGGCCCGACGCCGGCGCTGCGAGGTTGTACGCGCGCGACAGGCGGGTGAGCGAATCAAGGAGGATAACGACGTCTTGACCGAGTTCGACAAGGCGCTTGGCCCGCTCTACGGCTAGTTCCGCCACGATCGTATGATCGGATGCTGGACGGTCGAAAGTCGAGGCAATAACCTCGCCTTTCACCAAACGTTGCATATCGGTCACTTCTTCTGGGCGTTCATCAACAAGAACAACCATCAGGTGGACGTTCGGGTTGTTTTGAGCAATTGCCATGGCGATTTGCTGCATGACGATTGTCTTTCCAGCCTTCGGCGGGGAAACAATCAGACCACGCTGACCTTTACCAATTGGCGCGACCATATCGATCATGCGCGTGGTGAGCGCCTTTTGAGTGGTTTCCATCCGTAACATTTCGTTCGGATATAGCGGGGTGAGCTTGTTAAACTCCGGACGCTTGGCGGCGTCTTCAATAGACAGGCCGTTAATCGACGCGACATCAACCAACGGGTTGTACTTATGCTGACGACCCCGATGAGTGCGTTCGTTAATTGGACGTACCGAACCTTGCACGGCATCACCGCGACGCAAGCCAAACTTCTTAATCGTTTGCTGGGAAACATAGGCGTCGTTCTTGCCCGGGAGGTACCCGCCGGTACGCAAATAAGCGTTATTGCCGTCAATATCGAGAATGCCCGCTACCGGGATTAGGACTTCTTCTGCAGGCGCTTCCTGGGTTTCTGCGTCCTCTTGATTCCGGTTGCGGTCCCGGTCCCGATCCCGGTTACGCCCGCGGTCGCGGGTACGATTACGCCGATTGCGGTTGCGGTCCCGGCCGCGATTATCTTCATCGCCATCACCGCGTGCAGTGCGGCCTTCTTCAGCACGCCGTTCTGCAGCGTCCGCCAGCCCGTCAAGCGCAGCAGCTTTTTCTTCTGGGCTGAGCTCGCTTTCCTCGGCACGTGGGCTACGGCGTTGGCGCTGACGACGGTCGGCTTCTTGCGACTTGCCATCATCAGCTTTAGCTTTTTCTTCAGTTGCAGGGGCTTCAGCCTTGTTACCTTCCGATTTTTGTGCGGCCTTCGTGGCACGCTTCGGGGTTTCCTGCTGTTCATCAGCCTTTGCCGGAGCGCTCGTCTTACGCGTGCGCGGAGATTCCGATTTGGCTGGTGCGGCGCCTTGGTCGCCGGCTCGGGCGCTCTTAATAGCCGCTAAATAATCCGCTTTGCGGGATTTTGCAGGCATCTTAATACCCATTGATGCCGCAAGTTCTTTGAGCTCCGGCAATAGCATCGTAGACAGGGTGCGCTTCTTACCGGATGTATTCTGATTTTCGCTCACGAGGTTCCTTCCTCGGCGGCCATATGGCCGTGTGATATAAATGTCGGCGCAAGGCCGCTTCATGAAAAGGAAATTCGGATTGGCTGGGGCGGTGCGCCGCACAGCTGGCAAAATGCCTACCGACGTTGCCAGCATACACCGATATTGCCCATTTCGGGAAACGATCGGGGGAATGTGGGCTAGTTCGCCCAGTTTTACCCGGCAAAAGCTCCAATATCGCGCCGATAATACAGCTCAGATTCGCCAAGCGTATCAGCTAATAAGCCAATGATTTTCTGCTGGCAGGAGGCAATAGAATCTCCGCGCATCGTCACAATAGCAACCCGTCCACCGTTTGCCCGCCACTTTTTATTTCCCTGCTCATCGGTATAACGCTGCGTTCCCATGTGGATGATCCCGGCGTTTTGATCGCCAGCAATTGCATCAAATAATGCCTGTGGAATATCCGGTGACGCGGTCACCGTCCCGGGGTATCCCGGGCTGGACAACACGGTGCCAACAACCGTATCCGGGCTGATTTCCAGCTGATAATCAGTACCGTCCAGTAGCGCACTGGCCGCAGCGCCCAAATCGCCTTCAAGTCGCGGCAGCAAAACTTCTGCTTCCGGATCACCCAAGCGCGCGTTGAATTCAATTACTTTCACTCCGCCAGCAGTTGCGATCAGTCCAGCGTAGAGGAAGCCAGTGAATGTATTGCCCCGAGCAACCATTTCGGCCAATGTTGGGCCGATAACTCGCGTCATAGTTTCTTCCACGAGTTCAGGAGTTACCCGCGGAACTGGGGTAACAGCTCCCATACCGCCAGTGTTAGGACCGGTATTTCCTTCCCCAATCGGTTTATGATCTTGGGCCACTGGTAGGGCAATAACCTCGGTGCCATTGGCCAGCACGATAAGCGAAAACTCAAAACCCTCTAAGAATTCTTCGACAAGAAGCGGATTGGCATCATCAACTACCAGCCCGGAGAGCGTCTCATGGGCGTCTTCCCGTGTGGCACAGATAGTCACGCCTTTACCTGCCCGTAAACCGTCCTCTTTAAGAACTACCGGATAGGCAATATCGGTATCAAGATATGCCGCCACGGCACTCGGATCCGTGAAATACCGGTAAGCCGCTGTGGGCACCCCGGCAGCTTCCATAACATCTTTCGCAAAGGACTTAGAAGATTCAATTTGTGCCGCAGCAGCAGTTGGACCGAAAATCCGCAAGCCCCGTTCCGTGAAAACATCAACGACGCCGCTTGACAACGGCCCTTCCGGGCCCACAATCGTCAGCTCGATTCCTTCGGCTAGCGCCACATCAGCAAGTTCTTCCCAGCACTGTGGTGCGGGCAGGTCAGGCACATCGAGCATGGTGGCGATTTGCGCAATCGCATCCGAACGTCCAGCACAGTACACCTGATGGCGCTGTGCCAGATGAGCCACTAGTGACATTTCGCGTCCGCCCGAGCCAATAACGAGTACCTTCATTGCTTCTCTTTCTTAGTTATTTGCCAACCACAGTGGTGGCCAGCTGTGCAATAGCCGCTGGGAATATTTCATGTTCGACGCGGTGTACTGCAGTTTCATAGTCTGCCAGAGTTTCGTATGCGAGGACGTCGAGTGCACGTTGGATAACAGCAGGGCCCGTATCGAGTCCGTTGTCAACCACGTGGACGGTTACTCCAGCACCCGCAATCCCTTGTTCACGCTTTTCACTACTGCTGTGTGCATCAGCGTATACCCGTTCAATCGAGTTCAACCCCGGATAAGCCGGCAGCACTGAGGGATGTACATTCAAAATACGTCCTTCATAAGCATCGACAATTTGCCGTCCAACAATCCGCAGATAACCTGCCAGTGCAATCAGTTCAATATTATGCGCCCGCAGTTGGCGCAGAATTTCATCATTCCACTCAGTGGCCGAAGCGAAGTCACCCGGTGCGATAACCATCGCCGGCACATTGTATTCGGCCGCAATTTTCTGGGCTGGGCAAGTCCGATTGGTAATAAGTAACACCGGCTGTGCACCGCCGAGTTCGTCACGCGTAGCAGACTCGCAAATAGCTCGGAAATTTGAACCCGTACCGGAAGCAAAAACCGCAAGACGTACCGGCGTCATACGAAACTCACTCCACCCGATTCGGTGACCTGACCAATAACGTAAGAATCGGCGTCGTTCTCCGCCAAAATCTGGCGGGCACGCTCAACTTCGCTCGCTGGTAGGGCAATAACATAACCAATACCCATATTGAAGACGTTGAACATCGTCTCCTCATCAAGTTCGCCGAGCCGAGCCACAAGGTCGAAAATGGGCAGAATCGGCCACGATCCGCGCTTAATTTCGTAGCCCAAGTCCCCGTTAATGCGCACGAGGTTTTCGTAGAACCCACCACCAGTAATATTGGCCATTCCGTGAATATCCACCCCGGCATCCAGCAATGCCAATACCGGGCGCACATACAGTTTGGTGGGTGTTAACAAGGCCTGGCCTAACGCGGTCTCGCCTAACTCGGTAAAGCGGGTATCGACGTCGTAGTCGTGGTCTTTAAAGAAAATCTTGCGTAGCAAAGAATAGCCGTTCGAATGCGGACCGGAGGAAGCAAGGCCAAGAAGTACGTCTCCAGGAGCAGTTTTCTCCCCGGTAATAATCTCGGATTTTTCTACGGCGGCCACACAAAAACCGGCGATATCGTAGGTGCCCGGAGCGTACAGGTCGTTCATTTCAGCGGTTTCCCCGCCAATAAGTGCACAGTTACTTTCTTTGCATGCGCGGGCCACCCCGTGCACAATATCGGCAACCAACTGCGGCTCAGCCACTGGTAAAGCCAAATAATCGAGGAAAAAGAGCGGCTGGGCACCTTGGGCGATCACGTCATTAACACACATAGCAACCGCGTCAATACCGATAGTGGTATGAATGCCGGTGTCGAATGCCAACATGAGTTTGGTTCCCACGCCATCCGTGCCTGAGACCAAAACCGGCTCTCGATAACCAAGAGCGGCGAAATCAAACATGCCTCCGAAGCCGCCGATCCCACCCATCACTCCCGGGCGCGCGGTTCCAGCCACATCATCGCGAATCCGGCGAACAACTTCGTATCCGCGATCCAAACTCACTCCGGCTTGCGCGTAGGCAGCTCCGGCTACCGATTGTGCATGATGTTCAGCGGCGGTCATAGTGTCCTTTCGTCCTTCTTCAGCTGGCATGGTCTGCTCCTGATCGAACTACAGTTCGCTGGGATCTCCCAAACGATTAATATAATCTTCCCATTCGTTTTGCACATATTTTGTATGCGAAAACAACGGCGTGGGATAGTTCCCGGTCCACGGAGCATCAAGCACGTCATCGCCTAAGCCAACTGCCCGTTTCAGACCATCAATTGACAAGAAGGCGAGCGAATCGGCGCTCACATACTCCCGGATTTCTTCGGTGGACAGCTGATTAGCGATCAGTTCATTAAAAGTCGGCGTATTCATGCCATAGAACGACGGTGCGATCATCCGCGGGCTGGCAATACGCATATGCACTTCACGGGCGCCGGCATTGCGCACCATTTGAATAATGCGTTTAGCCGTAGTTCCGCGAACGATTGAATCGTCGACGAGGGTAACGGATTTTCCTTCAAGAATGGAGCGTACCGGGGAAAGCTTGAGGTACACTGCCCGGTCGCGATCTTCCGGGGTGGGTTCGATAAAGGAACGGCCCGAATACTTGTTTTTCACCAGGCCGAACCCGTGCGGCACACCGCATTCAGCAGCATAACCGGCTCCCCCGGCGAGGGAAGAATCTGGCAGGCCGACAATCAGATCGGTGTCCACGTAAGATTCGCGAGCTAATTCCACCCCTGACTGGTAACGAGCTTGATAAACCGACACCCCATGAATATAGGAATCCACCCGGGCGGTGTAAACGAATTCCATCAGGTCTACCGCGCGTCGATGAGGCTCGCCGTACGTATGGCTAATCATTTCATCGCCCATAAACTCAACGATTTCACCCGGTGCCACATCGCGAATAAACTTCGCACCTAGTAGGTCGAAAGCGCACGTTTCAGAAGCTATCACGTAACCGTCGCCAAGTTTGGCTATCGACAGTGGGTCTATTCCATGCGGGTCGCGAATAGCGTACAGCCGGTTGCGGCGCATAACGACGAAACTGAACCCACCAACCATCCGTGGTAACGAATCTTGTAACGCATCGAGCATCCGGCCTCTATGCTTGACCAGCATATGCGCCAGAATTTCGGAGATCGACGTGGATTGAAAAATCGCGCCTTCTTCTTGCAAACTCTTATAGAGCTCCGGATGATTTGCCAACCCTCCGGTCGATGCGATGGCGAACTCTGCGCGCAAGTGGCGGAAATGCCGCGGTTCTGAGTTGAGCCCTGGTGGGTCTCCGGCCACCGAGGAGCGCACCTGACCAATGGCATGGATCGGGTTGATTGCGCTCAGCCGGTCCAGCTCCGACATGCGTAAAACACTAGGTACTAGGCCGACTTCGCGGTGTCCGCGAAATTTCTGCCCGTCAGATACGTACAGTCCACAGGCTTCCTGCCCGCGATGTTGAAGCGCATAAAGCGAGAAAAACGCTTTCTTTACCGGAGATGGAACATTGAAGAAACCGACGATACCACTCATACTTTGTGCTACTTCTTTCGGCAGTACGAGACGGCGTTCGTGAAGAGGTTTTGTGCGTCCACGTCCGGAATATTCTTCATTAAGCCTGCTCGGTAACGTTCTGGATGGCCCATCTTGCCCAGAATCCGCCCGTCGGCTGAAACAATACCTTCAATCGCGTATTGCGAACCGTTGGGGTTATCTGGAGCATTCATCGTCGGCTGACCCGAGCCATCTACGTATTGGAATGCCACTTGGCCGTTGTCGAAAAGTGCACGGGCTTCTTCTTCAGATGCCACGAAACGCCCTTCGCCATGCGATACCGGAACCCGGTGAATCTCGCCGGTGGTAAAACCGTCTAACCACGGGCTGGCAACAACCCCCGGTGTTACCCGGGTAGCAACGATCCGTGAAATATGACGCAGTTGCCGGTTGGCCACCAGAGTGGGTGAGTTAGCCGCCAGCTTATCCGGATCCCCATAGGGCAGGAATCCGGACTTAATCAGTGCCTGGAAGCCATTGCATACACCGAGGATCAGACCATCACGGGCAACGAAATCCTTGACCGCGGACGCGACATTATCAGCACGTAAAAAAGCCGCCATAAACTTCGCCGAACCATCCGGTTCGTCTCCCATGGAGAAACCTCCGGAGAAAGCCAGAATATCGACGTCGTTCAGCCGGTCAATAAAGCTTTGGGTGTCAGCTTCGAGCAGTTGCGCGGTGAGATTACGAATAACAAGGAATTCGGTATCAGCACCAGCGGCTTGGAAAGCTTCAGCCATATCGTATTCCGAGTTGGAGCCCGGGAATACCGGAAGCAAAACCCGCACCGGAGGAGCGTCTGCATCGTCCGCTGGGGTGGCAGCATCAGCATCGGCATCGGTTGCAGCATCGGCAAGTCCGGCAGATGGATCCGACTCAACACGTGCAAAGTCCGGCAGCTGCTCGCCTTCGGCAATATTGAGCGGGTAAACCGCGCTATAACCGCGTTCCATGGTTGCAAGCGCTTCATCAACGGTGAAGGACTCGAAACCGAAATCGATGGTGGAGTTCTTATCGGTAGTAGCACCGAGGTAAAGCACACCAGCGCGATCCGGATTCGCTTCCCGGGCAGCCCCAACAGCGAAAGTACGTGCCACGTTCACCTGTGGATCCACCGCGAACACGATTCCGCCCAACGGAGCGTTAATGTAGGTTGCTACTTCCTCACCCGGTGCAATATTCATCCGGGTGGTTGTTGACGAGGCAAAGAAGCCGACGTCGTTACCAAGACACATATTGACGATAGTCTCGCCCAGTCCCCCACCGCGTACCGCACTGGCCGCCACAACCGAACCGGAAGCGGCGAGCTCTGTCAGCGCGGCGAAGTTCGTACGCAGCTGGGCGTAATTAGGACGACCAGATTCTTCCGGGGTATGCGGCAGGTAGTACAAGTCCCACTGGCCGTAAGGCAAAGTGGATGAGATAACGTCAGCAGTATCGGCAGTGGAAACCGCGAAAGTGACCAGCGTGGGCGGGACGTTCAGGTCTTCTCCGAACGATCCGCTCATAGAATCCTTACCGCCGATCGCAGCGACCCCGAATTCATCTTGGGCTTCAATAAGACCTAGGAGCGCCTGCATGACCTCGCCCCAAGCCTGCGGATCATTGTCGAGACGGCGGAAGTATTCTTGGACGGTCAGCCACGATTCATTCAAATCTGCTCCAGCAGCCACCATTTTCGCTAGCGCATCCACAACGGAATATGCGCCCATCAGGTAGGGCGAATCGTCAGCCAGCTCGGTGGAATAGCCGTAGGTCATCAGCGAAGCGGTGGAAGTGCCGCCATCAACCGGCAAGGTTTGAGCAGAAACCGATTCAGCGGTCTTTTGCCGTACACCACCATAGGGCATGAGCACAGTCGAGCGGCCCACAGTGGAATCAAACTGTTCAATCATGCCTTCTTGGGAACCGGCGTTAACCCCAGCCAGTGATTCCAAGATCGATGCCGGAGCCTGCGGGGTGAGCGGCGCGGCAAAATCACGCATGTCCACGGTTTGGGTGCGCCGGGCACCATTCGTATCAAGGAAAGACCGTTCAATATCAAGAACGGTTTCCTCACCGAGGAACATCCGCAACCGGCCCGTATCGGTCACTGTTGCGATAACAGTGGCTTCTAGGTTTTCGGCCAAACAGGCATCCATAAATGCGGCCTCGTCATCCGGGCTAATGACCACGGCCATTCGCTCTTGAGATTCAGAAATCGCAATCTCTTTCGCATTCAGACCGGCATATTTCAGCGGGACGCGCTCCAAATGAATATCGAGCCCGTCAGCTAATTCGCCCACGGCAACCGACACGCCGCCCGCACCGAAATCATTACAACGGACAATCGACTTAGCGACCTCCGGGTTGCGGAAAAGGCGCAAAATCTTGCGTTCTTCCACCGGGTTACCCTTTTGGACTTCGGCGCCCGAACGTTCTAAGGATTCTTCGTCGTGGGCTTTGGAAGACCCAGTAGCTCCGCCGATACCGTCGCGTCCGGTCCGTCCGCCAACAAGAACGACGACGTCGCCGGGTTGGGGTTCGGAACGAACAACGTTTTCTAGGGGTGCGGCTGCAACTACAGCACCCAATTCCATACGCTTGGCAACATATCCGGGATGTACAAGTTCACGAACCTGGGTTGCGGCCACACCGATCTGGTTACCGTAAGAAGAGTATCCGGCGGTTGCCCGGGTGGAAATATCCGCCTGCGGAAGTTTACCTTCAAGGGTTTCGCCGCGCGGAGTATTAATATCACCGGCACCGGTAATACGCAGTGCTTGGTATACCCAAGAACGTCCCGACAGCGGATCACGAATCGCACCGCCTAAACAGGTCGATGCGCCACCGAAAGGCTCAATTTCGGTGGGATGGTTATGAGTTTCATTCTTGAACATTAGTAGCCACGGCTTATCTCCCTCTTGGGTTTTCGCAGTGACATACACCGAACAAGCATTGATTTCTTCCGAGACTTCTTGGGAATCTAGTCGGCCGGTACGACGCAGTTCTTTACCGATAATGGTGCCGGCGTCCATCAGCGTTGGGGTCTTTTCGCCCCGGCCATTCGCGGCGCGTAGCTCATTCCAGCGCTCCATAATCCGGTCGAGTTCATTACCAAAACGCGTTGAGGAGTTCTTAATCTCCACCAGTTCAGTATTGAACGTTGTATGACGGCAGTGATCAGACCAGTAGGTGTCGAGTACCGAAATTTCGACTTCGGTAGGGACGCGACCCACGCCTTGGAAGTATTCTTGCACCAAACGCAAATCGTCAAACGACATTGCTAGGCCCTGCTTACGCAAGAAAGCGTCCAATCCGGCATCGTCGAGTTCAAGAAAATCGCTGTACACTGCAAGGGCTTCAATATCACCCATAGAAGGTTCGCGGAGCTGATCCAGTTTCTTAACCCGAGTTTCAACCGGGTTAATAAGATAATTCTGGATTGTTTCGAACGCGGCCGGAGTTGGCGGTGGAGCCAGCACATAAACCTGTGAGGAATAAATCCGTGCTACCGAATCGGGTTGTAGCAGGCCAAGGGCCTGCTCGGCCGCGTCAGCTCGCTGGTCGTACTGGCCCGGTAGCTGTTCCACACCTAATACGGCGACCGTATCGTCAGCTAGCACAGCGGCAAAAGCGGCGTCGTCAATAACCTCATCAACACGTTCGTCATTAACTACCGCATCAAGTAACGCGGCCCGTTCGGCGTCGTTGGATTCAAAAACGTCATAAACGTGCAAGATTGCGACGTCGGCAAGCTCTACGCCTTCGAGGAGGTTCAGCGTATCCTTCAGCGCCACCTCCGCTTCCCGAAATTGTGGTTGACGACGGATGCTTAGGCGATACTGCATGGGTTTTACCTCTCGTGGGTCGAGATCTAAATAACGGACTGAGCGAGAACGTTCGCAGTTTGGTCAGCCCGGAAATCTAGGTAGGCTTGACGGATTTTCTCATCGGACAAAGCGATAACGGATACCGCAAGAAGTGCCGCATTGTATGCTCCCGTACCGCCGGTGGCCGTGGTAGCTACTGGAATTCCACGTGGCATTTGTACGGTAGAAAGGAGCGAATCCAAACCACCAGCCATAGTAGTACGCATTGGCACTCCGAAAACTGGCAGGTGGGTATGGGATGCACAAACGCCCGCAAGGTGGGCTGCGCCTCCAGCACCCGCAATCACGGCAGCAAAACCGCGATCCGCCAGACCGGTGATGAACTCTTCGACTGCTTGCGGAGTACGATGCGCCGAAAGCGCACGCATCTCGTATTCGATTCCAAATTTTTCGAGAACGTCCTTGGCTTCGTTCATCGCTTCTAGATCAGAACGCGAACCCATAATAATGGCTACTTTTGCGGTCATGCTTTTCTCTTTTCTCTCGCGCGCGGCGAAGTGGTCAAGCTTCAAGCCGAGCTCTGAGCCAACCAATTAAATACTAACTGGCAATTTAATACTAACTGGCTGATACGTTCAGTTGATTAGGCGATTGCCCACTTTTCGCCGGTAAGGCGCTCGTATGCTTCCCGATAACGGGCAGCAGTTTTGGAAACCACGTCATGCGGCAGACGCGGAGCTGGATATTCCTTATTCCAGTCCGTGCTTTCAAGCCATTCGCGCAAGAACTGCTTATCGAAGGATTCTTGGGCACGGCCCGGCTGCCACGTCTTGGCATCCCAAAAACGCGAAGAATCCGGGGTGAAGGCTTCGTCACCCAAGTGGAGCTTGCCATCGAGGTAACCAAATTCGAATTTGGTGTCGGCAAGGATAATTCCGCGCGATTCTGCGTGGGCAGATGCTTCGTTGAAAAGCTGAAGGGAAGCCGATTCGAGTTCTTCAGCAGTTTCGGTGCCCACAATATTTTTCAGCTCAGCGATCGAAATATTAATATCGTGGCCGTTTTCTGCCTTGGTCGACGGTGTGAAAATTGGCTCAGGGAGCTTATCTCCCTGCTGTAAACCGGCAGGCATTTTCACGCCGTTAACCGTGCCGTCCTCCCGATAAGATTTCAGCGCTGAGCC
>JAAYWS010000018.1 GCA_012516575.1 Actinomycetaceae bacterium | reverse complement strand
CGTGCATAAGTATCAACTTTTCGTACCCTCCAAGCCGTATATAGCGCTGGAGGTAGGTAAAAGTTGATACTTATGCACGGATGGAGCTGGTATCGCACCCATTAACTCCGAAACCATAACCAAACGGGCTTGTCCGACTGGTGGTTGGCAAAAACAACCACCCGAAACGCACAACCCAGCGGCTGAAGTTCACAACCCAACAACAAACGATACAAAGTCGGGCAGCGACACAGCGCGGGCAGCGACACAGGACGGGCAGCGACACAGGACGGGCAGCGACACAGCGCGGGCAGCGACACAGGGCGGGCAGCGACACAGCGCGAGTAGCGACACAGCGCGAGTAGCGACACAGGGCGGGCTGGGACACAAAATGGCGGATTTTCAACGCTTCCTATCGTTGAAAATCCGCCACTTTAGGCTTGCGCCAATTTAAGCTATTGAGGCAGCCTCAGTTTAACGAGGACTAGCTTTAGTCCACCGTATGTTCGCGAATAAGTGCGCCTTCTTCGAGTTCCGCACCTGCAGGTGCCGAAGCCGGAGTAGCCGGTTCGATTGTGGTACCGCGCCAACGCGAGATCGCCCGCATGGAGTGGTAGATAATAATTGCACCAAAGGATCCAAGAGCGATGCCCGAGAAGGTCAGGTCGCCAGCAACCCAGGTGTAGTTAGCAATCGCAACAACCATAGCTACGGCAGCGGTATTCAGGTTAACCGGATCAGAGAAATCCACCCGGTTTTGCACCCAAATACGAATACCCAACATGCCGATCATGCCGTAGAGCACGGTGGCCGCACCGCCCAGCACGCCTTGTGGAATCGTGGCAATAGCCGCGCCGAACTGCGGGAGCATCGACAGTGCCAAAGCCATCAGTGCCGCCACAATATAAGCAGCCGTGGAGTAAATTCGGGTAGCAGCCATAACGCCAATGTTCTCGGCGTATGTCGTGGTAGCTGAACCGCCACCAGAACCAGCCAACATAGTAGCCACACCGTCTGCGAACAACGCCCGGCCAGTGTACGGATCCAAATCGTCTCCGGTCATCGCAGCCACCGACTTAACGTGACCCACATTCTCCGCAACCAGCACTAGCACCACTGGGATGAACAGGGCAAAAAGCGTGAAATCAAAAGCCGGAGCACGGAACTGCGGCAGGCCCACTACGTCTGCTGCCAGCACGGCATCGAAATTAACTTCGCCGCGAATAATCGCCGTAATATAGCCGATAATCACGCCTAGCAGAATGGACAGACGCCCCAGAATTCCCTTGAAAAGCACGGTACACAGCAAGATCGCCACAATCGTCACTACAGCGGTGATCGGAGCGGCCTGCACATTATTCCACGCTGCCGGAGCGAGGTTAAAACCAATCAGCGACACAATCGCACCGGTCACCACCGGCGGCATAAGCTTGTCGATCCACTTCGTGCCAGCGAAATGCGCGATCAGACCGATTAGTGCGAGCGTCGCACCGGTCATGATAACGCCGCCCTGCGCAAGTGATGCCTTTGCTTCGTCAAGCGGTGCCCCGCCGTTCGCGACATATCCGGTAACCGCGCCAATCGGTGCCAAGAAGGCAAACGAGGAGCCCAAGTAGGACGGGATCTTACCGGCAGTGATCAGAATAAAAAGAAGGGTTCCGATTCCGGTGAAGAACAACGTCGTTGCCGGATCGAAACCTGTAAGCAGTGGAACGAGGAACGTAGCTCCAAACATAGCTACTACGTGCTGCCCGCCAACTCCAATAGTAATGGGCCAAGCTAGTCGCTCGTTCGGTGCGACAATCTCGCCTGGAGCAATGGTCTTACCATCGCCGTGCAATTTCCAGCTAAATCCCTGAGCCATTCAAGCCTCCTGAGCTGTATATAAATCGCGGAACCCTGCCCGCGAGGCCTCAAAAAGCCTAAGTTATGCAGATTCGAAAAACCAAACCATCTTGCCTGATGGATCGGCTATGTCCAGCTTATGGAGATTTACCCACCGCGCATATCAAAGCGGCCAAACATACACTTTTGCTTGATATGACGCCGATTTACAACATCCGGTAACGCGGCTTAACCGGCAAATTCCGCTCTGATTTTAAGAAAGATCGCTGTCAATGGAATACATCACGTCGAAAAACTGAACGACGACGCCGTCATTGTCCGAAAATTCCAAACCGTTCATTTCTGCTTCGCTAGCGAATAATTCGCGGTATTCTGCCTGCCACAGCGCAAGCCCAGCTACCCCGTCGGCACTAGCAACGGCGTCATCAATCTCGTTAAACACGATTGTGCGTACCTTCGTGGTGCGAAGCAACGCCCGCGGGTGAGCACGCCCATCTAACAAAATCTCGAGATCGCCAACCTGCGGGATTTCCACACCCGCCGCCTCGTACGACGGCAGGTAACTAAAAATCGCGGTTTTCTGACCATCGAGTACGAGTTGCACCTGCCGATCGGCGTCCGCCGGTGTCCCATCACCCCAGGACGACGCCGGTGGCTCAAGGTACACATCATCATCTTGGCCGAGGTATCCGGGCGCGTTCAGCAGTTTTCCGCGCGTGGTCGCCCGCGTCCAAAAAGCGGTGAGTTCTTGCGGTATTACTTCCGGAATCTGATCAGAGAATGCCATATTTGTTGCTACTTACTGGCTGGTAGCTTCATGCCAGTTGCGCACATTTTGCCACGTAGTGATCTCCTCAGCGTTCCGATTCATCACTTCTTGTAAATACGTCGTGGTACCAATCCGGGTGAACGCACTCAGCAAGGACCAAATGCCGATAATAGTCAGCATTTTCGAACCGACACCACGTTTCGCACGCGAATACGCAATCGCCAATGCGGCACCGGAAGCAGCAGCTTGCGCGGCGGAAGCGACCGATACCAGCCATGGCCGGTCTACATAAACTTTTCGCACTGCGTTCATTACCTGCGGTTCAACAACACCTTCACCGGCGATTTCCCAGGCCAACGTGTCGTGAAAAGCCTGCGGGAACGATTGTGGTTGAACGATCTGCGATGCCGGAATGGCAGCCAGTGGGGCCCGCCCTTCCAAAACATCCCCGATTTCAGCAGGCAAACCCAACGCGCGAATAAGCGCATCGGTACCATCACGAGCATCGCGCAGTAAAGCCTGACGCACGTCAGCAAATCGCGCCTCAATCACGTCGGCAACTGCTAGACGCGCCACCGCACCCGCACCAAGTTCATCAATAACGAATTGTTCAGCTGTTGCATTGGATGCAATCCAGCCAAAAGGCGGCAGCTCGCCTTCCCATTCCCAGCAAATCCGCACATTATCGCGCCGCACAATTAACGTCGGATTGGCTTCTTTGGCCCGGTCAGTCGACAGCGCCATCACATACGACGGACGCGGGAAAATCGTATCGTAAGCGGTAAGCGATTCTTCCGCTACCAGCACTCGGGCAACCCCAAGCTTAGAAACCGCCACCGCAGTATTATCCGTGTTCACTATTGCTGGGATTTCCGACATCGAAATATTGGCAACAACCATCATCGGACCATCCTTCAGATCCGGAACATCATCGCCCACAATATCGTCGTCTGCTCGGGTGTCCTCTAGACGACCTTCAGCCTCCAGATTCTCTCCGGTCTGTTCCCGCTCAGCCGCCAAATCCTTCAAAAGCTGCGGATCAAGATCATACTCGTCCACATCCACATCGACCACGCCAAGATCAATCGGGCCATACGCAACTTTGCCACCCAGTTCCACGGCAATTTTCTCAAGCCGCTCCTGGAGTAAAACCACCAGCTCACTAATGGATAACCCGCGAATAACCAAGCCTTCTTCATCCAGCGTAGCCACCCGGCGTCGTCGTCCTACAACCGCAAGCTCAAACTCATAACCGGTGCCGGACTCATCCTGGCGCCCACGCCCAAGAATATGTTCGTCAGCAAAGAAGCGCTCGACATCCTCGTTCGAGGTCAAATCCGGATCTAAACGTTCAATATGTCCGCGAACAGACCGCCATGCCGCCATAGTCTTAGTCTTCCTTCCGCTACTTACACTTCACAGCCTACTGCCCACGCGCCCGTTGGTGAAGAGCACGCCGCTGCACGTCAATTTGATACAGCGAAATACCAGTTGCTACCGCCGCGTTAAGCGATTCCATATCGGAAGCGATCGGGATGGCAGCAATAATATCGCAGGATTCGCGCACCAGCCGGGTTAGGCCCTTGCCTTCCGAGCCCGTAACCAAAACGAGCGGCACATCAGCCATATCGAGTGTGTCAATGGTTTGGTCGGCGTCCCCATCCAAACCGATCACAAAATAACCGTAAGATTTCAGAGTTTCGAGGGCCCGCACAAGGTTGGTTTCGCGGGCAACCGGCACCCGCGCAGCCGCCCCGGCCGACACTTTCCACACGGTCGCATTCACCGACGCCGACCGGCGTTCCGGAATCAGCACCCCATCCGCTCGAAATGCAGATGCCGAACGCATCACCGCACCCAGATTATGCGGGTCAGTGACGGAATCAAGGGCAACGATCAAGCCCGGACGCAGGTTATCGCGAGCAATCTCCACAAGTTCTTCAACGCCCACGTATTCGTGCGGTTCGATTTCTAGGCCGATCCCTTGGTGGACTTGGCCCTCCGTCATTTTGTCGAGTTCGCCGCGGGTAACTTCGATCAGTTCCGCACCCTGTTTGGTTGCGATTTGCAGGGTTTGTGCCACCCGTTCGTCGTTCACAACAGCGCCAATAACGAATACCCGGGAGAACGGAATTCCCGATTGAACAGCTTCAATCACCGGGTTACGCCCGCAAATCAGTTCGTATCCAGGCGGGGTGTGCAAATGACCGCGCAACTTCGGCCCGGCCGCGCGGGCCGCTCGCGCTTCGCGTTCTTGCTTGCGCTTGTAGGCCGGATGGTAGGTACGATCCTCGGCTTTCGGGGTGGGTCCTTTGCCTTCCAGCCCACGACGCCGTTGCCCGCCCGACCCTACGCGGGTTCCTTTTTTCGCGCCCTTACGTACCGCTCCGGGCCGTCCAAAGTGCCCGGACATTATTTATCACCGATCTTCCAACGAGCACCTTCAGCCGAATCTTCGACCACAATCCCGGCTGCCGCGAGCGAATCGCGGAGTGCATCCGCGCGGGCCCAGTCTTTTTCGGCGCGGGCTTGGGCACGCTCGTCAAGGATGGAGTGGACGAGCTGGTCGAGCGCTTCATAATAATTGGAGCCCGCCGCGGCATCAGAGCGCCATGGCGCAGCCAGCGGGTCCAGACCAAGCACGTCGAGCATGGCACGGACGAGTACTTGCTCAGCGCGAATCTCAATTTCGTCATGAACAGCAAGTGCATTATTACCCGCCGTGACGTGTTCGTGGATCACCGCGAGCGCGGCCGAAACGTTGAGATCGTCGTTCATTGCATCGACGAATGCTTCTGGAAGCTCAGCTAAACCGACGGCGGCAATTTCTTCCGCCGGCACTTCGCCGACAATTTCTGCAGCTCGCAAAACGAAACCGGAGAGCCGATCCCACACCGCGGCAGCTTCGGTCAGCGTACGCTCCGAATAAGCAACCGTGGAACGGTAATGAACCGTGCCTAACGCTAGGCGTACCAAAACCGCCGGGTGCTGAGCCAGAATATTGGACACAATCAGCGAATTGCCCAAAGACTTCGACATTTTTTCGCCGTCGATTGTCACCCACGCGTTGTGCATCCAGTAGCGGGCAAAACCGTATCCGGCAGCATGCGACTGTGCCTGCTCATTTTCGTGATGTGGGAATCGCAAGTCGATTCCGCCGCCGTGAATGTCGAAGGTTTCACCGAGGTATTTTCCAGCCATGGTTGAGCATTCCAGATGCCAACCCGGGCGGCCGGCACCCCACGGCGTATCCCATATCGCGGTTTCTGGTTCGCCAGGCTTAGCCGCCTTCCACAGCGCGAAATCGTGCGGGTTGCGCTTGTCTGGTTCGGATTCGGCGTCGTCAGCGGAAAGATCGTCAAGACTTTGCCGGGTAAGCGAACCGTAGCTTGCAAGCGAAGCCACATCAAAATACACGTTGCCAGGTTCGCCGGTGTAAGCATGACCGCGGTCGATTAAGCGGTCGATTAAGTTGATCATTTCGGGTACATGCCCGGTTGCCCGCGGTTCATAGGTGGGACGCAATACTCCCAGCGCATCGTATGCGGCAGTGAATTCCTGTTCGTAAATATAGGCGTGCGCCCAGTATTCGCGCCCGGCTTCGGCAGACTTGGCGAGGATCTTATCGTCAATATCGGTGACGTTACGAACCATCGTCACCTCATAGCCGGAACGGCGTAGCCAACGTACCAACACGTCAAAGGCAAGAGCGGAACGCATATGGCCAATATGCGGCGAGCCTTGAACAGTGGCGCCGCACAGGTAAATCCCTACCTTGCCTTCGTTCAGTGGGACGAATTCGCGCAGGGTACGGGTTGCTGAATCATGAATTTTTAAAGTCACCCTTTGAGTTTACACGTCCGAGGGAACGTCCACATTAACGTGCGGGTTACCACCACGTAACTAAAGCCAAGTAGATTAGCCCCATGAGCACACAAGATTCTTCGAATGCCTCGGCGTCGTCTTTAGAAACTGTTCCTACGAAAGCTGGTAAGGAGCCGTCGCCATTCACTAAAAAGGTGTGGGCGTGGGGCCTGTGGGACTGGGCCTCGGCCGCGTTTAACGCGATTGTTACCACTTTCGTTTTCTCGGTGTATTTGACGAATGCGAAGCTGTTCGGCGAGGCAGCCAATTCTTTGCTGGGTGTTGCACTCGGTTTCGCGGGAGTGCTGGTTGCGGTGATTGCGCCCGTGCTCGGGCAGGCTGTGGACCGGTCTGGTAAACGTGCCACCGTATTGACGATGACGACGCTGGGCACGGCTTTAGTGACCGGCTTGTTGTATTTTGTGTCGCCGAACGAGGGTCGTTTGTGGCTGGGTCTGTTCTTGTTGGCATTCGGCAATATTTTGTTTGAGACCTCGTCGGTGGTCTACAACGCGATTATTACGGATATCGCTAAGCCGGAACATGTGGGCCGGGTATCTGGTTTTGGCTGGGGTCTGGGCTATATCGGCGGCATTGTGCTCTTGCTGATTTTATTTGTCGGTTTTATTAGTCCCGATGTGGGCTGGTTCGGCGTGACCAGCGAAAACGGGCTTAATATTCGTGCAGCTATGCTGGTTGCGGCGGGCTGGACGTTGGTATTTTCCTTGCCTTTGATGATTAGTCTGCGTAATAAGCCTCGTAAAGAAGGGGCTGAAAAGGGGCTGGGAATTGTCGGCTCCTACAAGCAACTTTTCGCGTCGATTGCTCAACTGTGGCGCGAGGATCGTTCAATTGTCTGGTTCCTTATTTCTTCGGCGATTTATCGCGACGGGCTCGCCGGCGTCTTTACTTTTGGTGCAGTTTTAGCCTCGGCGGCGTTCGGTTTCGAAAGCGGCGAAGTAATTATTTTCGGTATTGCGGCGAATTTAGTGGCTGGTATTGCCACGATTCTGTTTGGCTGGTTGGACGATAAAATCGGTGCGCGCGCGGTTATTATTATTTCGCTGGTGTCGATGGTGCTATTCGGTTCGCTAGTGTTTTTCTTCGCCGGAGGCGTTGGGCCGCTCAGCCCGAAGGCCGTGTACTGGATTTTTGGTCTTTCGCTGACCGTCTTTGTAGGGCCAACTCAATCGGCTTCACGGACTTTCTTGGCACGTATCGCCCCGCCCGGTGAGGAAGGCGAAATCTTTGGCCTGTATGCGACGACCGGGCGCGCGGTTTCCTTCCTCGCTCCCTTCATGTACTCCACTGCTATTTCGGTGGGTGCCGCGGTGACCGGTTTGACCTTAGCTAAGGCCGCTCATTTCGGAATCCTCGGAGTCGTGCTAGTACTGCTGATTGGTTTAATATCTTTCCTGCCGGTGAAGGCTCAGCCGAAAGTGAAGTAAAGCGGCACTTCACAGATACGCCGCACTTCACAGATACGCTGCACTTCACAGATAAACAACTCTTCACAGATAAGCGTGTAGCTGTTTTGGATCCTTCTGCTTCAAAGAGTGCCTCCGATCACCTTTTTGGTCTCTAACCCCACTTTTTGAGCGCGGTGGTGCCTGCTATTGAGGTTGCGAGGTTCTGATCGCCGCTCTTTTCGGGTGTCGGAAGGACGTTTAAGATGCCTGCGCGGATTTACACCCACTTTTCCGCCCGTAAAGTCTCCTATGTCGGTTTTTATTCTTCGGTTTTCTGAGGCATAAGACGGACTCTGAACGTAAGTATCAACTTTTACCACATCCAGCGCTATATACGGCTTGGATGTGGTAAAAGTTGATACTTACGTTCAGATGGAGCTGGTATCACACCATTTAACGCCGAGACCACCACCAAAAAGGCTTGCCTGACTGGCGGTTGGCAATAACAACCACCTGAAACTCACAACCCAACGGCTGAAACCCTGGAGGTACCGATTTTAGGGCTAAAAATGCTGGAAACGTTTTCCAAATTAGGGAATATCGAACTATCCGAAGATAGTCTGCGGATAGTTCGATATTCCCTAATTTGGGGAGGTGAAAACGGACTTTGGAGAGCTGAACGTGGGGTGCAGAGAGCCGGACGTGGTTTTAGGGAGCCGCTAAGGCCTAATTAGTAGCACCCCTATTCGCGGGCATTGTTTTCCGGTGCGGTGACTCGGCGCATCGTTGGCGTTAGCGCCAAAATCGCCGCCACTGCCAGTACTAGTGCGATCGCGAGCGCCAGCAAAATCTTTGGTGAGAAAGAGGCATCTAAAGTCATCGATCGCATGTCCATCAGCAACCAACCACTTGAGTACCCTAAAACAGAAGTTAAACCCGCAATAATCGCGAGCGGAAAAACCGCTTCAACCAGCATCATTGCCGCAATCTGTTTCACCTGCATCCCGCTTAACCGTAGGGCAAACAAGGATCGACGCCGTTCCAGAATGCCCGCATAGGTGGAGATCAACATGGAGATAATCGCGATCGCTAACGTGAAGGCAATCCCGGCATAAACGAGGTTTGCCATCACAGTGATAGTTGGGTCAACTATCACTAGTGTGGTCTGAGCCCCCGCTAAAACGTAGAAGCTTCCAGGTGTTCCCAGATCTAGACCGGCCAACAAGGTTCGTAACTGCTCAATATCACCGGCCGAACTCAACGGAACCAGCATGACAGATGACGGATCGTCGACGTGAGCGTCATAGTCTTGATTTACCGTATCCGCGAAAGCCGAAACATCAGTTGCTTCCACAATCGCACCTGGTTCCGAGGCCTGTCCCCAGAAGTTAATACCTACCACGCCATCGTTTTCACAGGCAACATTCGCATAGGTCGCTGCATCCGCACAGTCTAAAACCGCCCAAGCCCGCGCAATATAGGGCACGGTCACCGGATCTGCTGTTAGCAGTAATTCCCCGGCGGTATAACTATCCGCAATCGCTTCGTAAATTGTGGTGACGGCGTCGTCTTCAAGTCCAGTAATAAACACGGTCGTGTCCGGCATTTGTGAAAGCACTGAAACATGGGATGTGCGGAGCACGGAATGTACCTCCGACACTGACGTAATAAAGAACGTGCCTGCAAAAAGAGCCAAGATAATCCCAGATACCGAGCGCGCGATCCGCCCGGAATGTGCCCGCACATAGTTATTGCCAATCACCGCCGGGGCCGATTTTGCCCACCGCGCACTCAGGCTCGCCATCCAATAAATCAGCCAGGGCCCGGCAATCACTAAGCCAAACATCAATACCATCACGCTAGCGAGGAACAATAGCATTTCGCCCTGTGTGGCCCGGTCTGACTCAGCGGTTAACCACAGGAACACAAATATTCCCAGTGCTATCGCGATACCACTCAATCGAACCGCACTCGGGCGCTTTTCGGTGTTTTGACGCCGGACTACACCCAGTGGCGTCGTTGTGATTGCCCGCAAACCCCACAGGTTGGCACCGAGCACGATGATAATCGCTACCACGGCAACCACCAGATAAACCAACGGACCTACGGTAATACTGTCTGCCCAATAACGGCCTCCGGTCAGGGGAATTTCCGCTAATGCCGGGCGGGTCAGCGCAAAAAGAACCGCACCAATCACGTACCCAGCTAATGCGCCGACCATTGCTTCCGCTACCAGAATCTGCCGAGTTTGCCGTGATGTTGCCCCGACCAGCCGGAGCGCCGCATATCGTTGCTCGCGTTGCATACTGCCCAGACCAGCGGAAATCGAAATCAGCAAAAGCACGGGGAACATCACCACAACCAAACCGATAATCAAGACGATTTGATTAGGGTCCTGGCCCGGGTTTTGTATCGGTTCGAAGGAAGTCACGCGAATAACGTCTTCCACGCCAGACAAATCCTTACCAATAATCGCAATCAAATCATCGGGGCCATTCGTCAACTCACGTGGCATCGGGCCGAGATCTTCCGTGCCAAAACGCGGCATAATTGCACTGTTCCCGCTGGCGGAAATCAGTTCATGAACGCCCTGCGATAAGACGTATTGCCCATGGTCAGGCCATGTCAGCCCGTGCAATTCGGGATGCGTGGTGGAGGTGGCAGTATCAACGTAGAAAACATCGATTGGGGTGTTACCGATGTTCATAACAAAATCAATGCCCGGCCGGTAGATGGTGATATGTGGGGAGGTAGCCTCGCCCTTCGCCGGATTGCTCCACGTGTCCATGACGCTTTGTTTCCACGATTCGGCGTCTTTGTTGGTCGTGGCATTAGTGAAGGCTGCGAAGGCAAGTAGCATGTATACCCCGAAGGCTACAGCTAGCGCGATTAATGCGAGGCGGCCCTTCGTGTGTGCGATTGACTTGCGCACGACGGTCCATGTGAGCTGCATGATTACCCCTCTAGCAGGCCGTCGCGCACAATAACTTCGCGGTCGGCGTAGGCAGCAATTGTTGGTTCGTGGGTAACTAAGACGACGGTCATCTTGTGGCTGCGTGCTAATTGGATCAGGCCGGTCATGACTTGTTCGGAGTTAAGCGAGTCGAGGGATCCGGTGGGCTCGTCGGCGAAAAGCACGGAGGGTTGGGGGCATAGTGCACGGGCGATGGCGATGCGTTGGGCTTCACCGCCCGACATTTGCCCGGGAATCGCTTGCGCGTGCGATTCAAGGCCGACGGCGGCAAGCCAGCGTTTGGCAACCTCGTATGCGTCGGCTTTCTTTTTACCTGCGAGCAGGAGTGGGACAGCAATATTGTCTAGTGCGGTCAGTTCTGGAACGAGTTGGCTAAATTGGAAGACGAAGCCGAAATCTTTTCGGCGTAGCACGGTACGTTCATTATCGGACAAGGACGTAATCTCCCGGCCGAGATATTTCACAGATCCGGAATCAGGCAGTTCGATACCTGCGAGAGCGTGCAGGAGCGTAGATTTTCCAGAACCGGAAGGGCCCATAATTGCAAGCACTTCGCCGCGGTGAATATCAAGGCTAATACCACGCATTGCGTGGGTTTTACCGTAGCTTTTCTTCAGGTCACGGGCACAGATGACGACGTCGTTCATGTTTATAGCTCCGCTTTCAGTAGCTCGATACGGGATGAGGTTAATTCGATCCAGCGCAGGTCGGCTTCAATATGGAAGATTGCGCTGTCGATGAGTAGTTTTTCAGCTAGGGGCGCTTGCTGTTTACGAGCGGTGAGTTCGCGCATGCGTTGCAAGTGGGTTTTACGTTGTGCTTTGAGATACTCGGAGGCATCCCCGGTGACGAGCAGGGATAGGACTGTTTTAAAGTAGAGGTCCTCTTGGAGAGTGGGTGCCGGGATTTCAGGCGTGGCTAACCATTCAAGGAGTTCTTTTTGGCCGTGTTCAGTGAGCGCATATCGCGTACGGCTGGGCCCTCCTGATTCACCCTCGTCAGCAACTTCAACAACTTTGGCATCGCGTGCAAGCCGCGCCAAAGTGGCATAAACCTGCCCGGCCAGAATTGGTTTATCTCCGGCGAAATACACGTCGTAAAGCTTTTTAAGCTCATAACCGTAGTTCGGCGCCCGGGTGAGTAGTCCGAGGAATGCGTACTGAGTTTCCATTGAGATACCAACTATTCATCAAGTGACTAGTCCAACTAGTCACCAAGTGTATAGTTAGTTATTCTTCCGCGCAAGAGGCACAACACAAATGGGTATCCGGGCGTGAGTGCGGAAACTATACTCGCCTGACGCTAACGACTGAGATTCGCTATCGACTGATATTACGGACGGAAAAGAAGCGCGGTTGCGATAGCAGCAAGACCTTCTTTGCGGCCAATAAAACCAAGGTGATCGGTAGTTGAAGCAGAAACCGAAACAGGAGCTCCCACAATTGCGCTCATACGCTCTTCCGCTTCTGCTTTTCGCGGCAGAAAACGTGGTTTTTGGCCAAGCATTTGAACAGAAATATTGGCGATCTGCCAGCCGTCTTCACGTACCAGACGCAAAGATTCCTTCAGTAAGGTTTCTCCCGAAGCACCATCCCATTGTGGTTGCCCGGTCCCAAAGATAGCTCCTAAATCACCAATACCTGACGCAATCAAGATCGCATCGCAGGCCGCGTGTGCGATGACATCCGCATCCGAGTGACCCTCCAAAGCCTGCTCTCCCGGCCATGGCAAACATGCCAAATACAGCGTGCGGTTCGGATCATCGCAGAAAGCATGCACATCAAAACCGGTACCTACACGCATATCTGAGAAAGTCATTGCCATATTTACTCCTGTCGCGCGATAATTTCGGCCACTGCCAAATCGAACGCGGTAGTTACTTTCATTGCTTCACTAGCGCCTTCCACAATAACAACCGGCTCACCTAACATCTCAAAAAGAGCAGCGTCATCCGGCGCGGCGAGTGCTTCATCCGTGCTCAGTTGTTCACCAAACTCATGGGCTCGGCGAAGAAGATCTACAGTGAACCCTTGCGGGGTTTGCACTGCACGCAATGTGGAACGATCTACTGTACGCATTACTTGATTAACTGCAGTGTGTTCGGGCATTAGCTGTTTGACAGGGGATTGTGCTACCGGTTCAGAGCGAATTTCTTTGATGGTGTCCACTACTGGTAGCCCGGGAACAACCGCCGCGTGCCCTGCTTCTAGGGCGGCAACCACACGTTTAATCAAAGCTACCGGGGTCAGTGCGCGAGCGGCGTCGTGCACTAAAACCGCATCCGCGTTCGAGCTAATTGCCGCTAACCCACAGGCGACCGAGGCTTGCCGGGTGGCTCCACCAACTACGGCTTGCACCTGACATCCGGTAGACACCTTTATCCTGCCAAGGATCTGCGAAAACTGCGTCAGATGGTCGGCCGGTGCTGTCACGACCACATCATTGATTCCGGCGTCAGACATGGAACGTACTGCGTGCACGATTAAAGGCTCCCCAGCCAACTCAACCAAAGCTTTTGGTATATCAGCACCCAACCGGGTACCTGACCCAGCCGCCGCAATAATCGCAGAAACCCTCATACCACTACTTTCGCCGAGACGGATACAGAAAACTCCGAGGCAAACTGCTCCCCGTTGTGGGATATGCCGAGTGCCGTCGTTTCTGCAGGACGTTACTCAGCATATCCCTAAAAGTAAGACAGATAAGTAGTTAAGAACTTTGATCAGCAAGCAAGGATCACTGATCGAGAGTCCACGACTCACCCGTCCATGCCCCGCTGTCATCGAACACGTAATACGTACCCCTGACGAGGAACGCCTGGTTCGCGACCATTCGATTCTGGTTAGCTGGGTCGAAGTAGTACCACTTACCGCCGATGTAGCCCCAGTCCGAACGTGCAGCGCCTGAAGGTCCTAGATAGAGCCAGTAATCGCCATCCTTGAACCAGCTATCGGCCACCATGGCACCATCGGGAGCAAAACAATATCGGTCACTATCAATATCATCAGGCCAGATAGTGCACGCGTTAGCTAGCATATCGCCGCTATGAGCGAAAAAGTACCATTTTCCGGCGTCACGCACCCACTCGCTCTTGGCCATCGCGCCATTAGCTTTATGGTAATTCCATGTTTCACCAGTGTTGTACCAACCGGTTATCATGGCACCTGAAGGACTAAAACGGTAGGTACTTCCTCCAATATCTATAGGCAGACCGATCCCACCACTGTCGAACATGATACCCGCTTCACCAAAGTAGTACCAGTTGCCATCAATATAACGCCAGGCCAACTGAACGTGCCTGCCATCAGGATCAAAGTAGTACCACCATGTATCACTGGCAGATGACTGGGAATACCATCCGGTGATCATCGCTCCTGACGAATCAAAGAAATACAGGTCCTCCCCTATCCCTAAGAGATAAGGCATCTGACCATCGCCGGCGCACATTTGTCCGCCAGCGTCGAAGTAGTACCATGTACCACCCGATTGGAGCCACTGCTCTTTATACATTGCCCCATCAGCACCGTAGTAATACCAGCTCGAGCCATCCTGATACCAACCGGTTATCATGGCACCTGACGAGGCAAAACGATACGTTTTCTCGTCAATATCTAATGTTTGCGAAGCGAGCATAACGGCATAATGGTCGAAGTAATACCACTTCCCGCCGATACTGCGCCACGCCGACCGGACAAGATTGCCATTAGCATCGGAATACATCCACAACTGCTCATCGTTATTAATGGGCTGATACCAGCCCGTCCGCATCGCACCAGACGGACCAAACATATACCACGCGTCATCAATTTCATACACGAACGTTTCTTCACCGACCGTGCGGTACATCCACCCGCCAGAACCCAAGTAGTACCAGTTGCCGTACCAGAAAAGCCACGTATTCGTATACGGTTCCCCATCCGGATCAAAGAATATGCACTCACCATCAGCGTCACACAACCAATGCCCCGGCAACGACGAGCTCGCCTGAGCGGGAGTAGATAGCGCCGTCACTCCCACGCCAGCCACCAACATGAACGCTGCAATAAGCGCAACAAATTTTTTCCAAACCAGCTCCGTCACACCAGCCATGACACACACCTTTACCAGTCAAAGGCGAACAAGAAACAACACAGAGATGCCATGCCGTCAACAAGCACCACCCCGAGCGACACTCGCACCAAACAGGCATTTAACGAAAAAGAAAACCTGCCTCCGACACTAACACCCACCCCACTGGCTGTGAACCAGTTCACTGTTTTTGGTCGATCTACTTGCCACAAAAAACGCGGGTCGACAAAGAAAATGTTGAAGCTCCAGACCTAAAGTCCTAGGACTCTTTGGTGTTTAACGGCTCTTCACATTTGAACGTGTAGTTGCTTTTGTACCCTCCTGTTTCTAGGAGGTTCGGGCGGTCATGGCTTCAGGATGTGGCCCGATCTGGTCAATTCGGCCTGTCCTTCATCACCCTTGATGAACTGGTACATGTTTTACCGCCAAATACGGCACAAACTAGGACATTTTGCGCCCTGCACTCATGCTTCGCATCTAGAATTCAATTTTTGCGAGCAAAAATGAGCCCAAAGTCCTACTTTCAGCTCCTAAAACCCACGTTCGGCTCTCTAAACCTCGCGCTCAGTTCCCCAAAGTCCGTTTTCAGCTCCCCAAATTAGGGAAAATCGAACTATCCGCAGATAGTCTTCGGATAGTTCGAT
>JAAYWS010000017.1 GCA_012516575.1 Actinomycetaceae bacterium | reverse complement strand
TTTTCCCTAATTTCAAATTGATTTTCCCGTGTGCAGGCCACGTTTCCCCCTGCGCGGGCCTGATTTGCTAGTCAAAATCCTAGCCGTCCCCTGTGCGCCGCACCTGCCGTTGAGGTTGAACTTCTCATCGCCCCTTTTTGGGGTGGGAAGGGTGTTTATGATGTCTGTTCGTGTTGTTCCTGTGGAGCGTCGCCGTGATTTTACTGTTGATGAGCGTCGGGAGATCGTGATGAAGTATGAAGATACCCCGCACGGAAAGAAGGGTACTTATTTACAGTCTACGGGTGCTAGTCCTTATCAGTTAGAACGCTGGCAAGCTCAAATGTTGGCGAGCTCAAATGCTGGCCGGTGACCTCGACACCGGGTTAACTCCGCGGAAGAATGGTCGTATGGAACAAGAACATAAAGAACAACTTGGTGAGATTAAACGGTTGTTACAACGCAGCCAAGAACTAGAACAACGAATCGGGGATTTATCAGCACTGGTTGCTGAACAAAAAGACACGATCGCTGCTAAAGACCGGACGAATGAGGCTCATGCGCGGGCGGAGGAGTCCCTGAGAAAAGCTATCGCCGCTATGCACAAGAGTATCGAGGACTACGGCCTGGCAGCCGACGATTAACTACGGACCAGCAAACCCAGTGGGATGCTTTGGACCCAGTGGGATGATTTCGTAGCAAGTGAAGAAAATTATACCCAAGCCCGCGCGTTAGCCCTGATCGGCTACCAAAAAACTCGTGGTATTACCGGCGGCACCGTCCAACGCCTGCCCTTCAAGTACCGCTAAAAACTCCGCGAGCGCATCCACCCCACCGTGCTGATACGCCATCCAGTCCTTGCCCGCCCCATTTTCTTCCAACCGAGCAAGTTTCGTCTGCCAAGCAGCTTGAGCGGCAACCACCGCGTCGTAGTAGTTCACCCCGCGCTCAGCCGACCGACGCACCACTTTCAACGCCGCCCAACGCCCTTCCGCGTATTTAATTCCGGGAACCGGGTTGCCAGCCTTCGTGTAGGTACACATCGCCACCCCACCCGTAAGCCGCGTGATATCTTCCACCGCGTCCGAGATCATCGCTGTTAAGGCTTCGTCAGCTTCCTTATTGGTAATCATATTTTAATGGTAGCAACGACCAGCTCTCCCTTCAGTTTGTGCCGTTCCCTCGCTTCATCCAATAGGATGGGACTAGTGATCCGCACTACCGCAGGACCTTCTATGACCACATTCGCTTCACCCGCCGATACCACCGGGCGTGTCCTGATGGTGGACGACGAAACCGAACTCGCGGCCTCCACCGTCGAATATCTCGCCGCTTTCGGCCTCAAAGCCACCTATGTCACCACCGCCGAAAAAGCGCGAATATTCCTACGCCGTAACCCGGTCGACCTCATTTTGCTCGATATTAACCTGCCGGACGGATCCGGATTCCAGCTCTGCCGCGAGTTACGCGCAGGCTCCAAACACGCCAACACCCCAATTATTTTCCTCACCGCCCGGCAAACTGACGACGACGAAATTCTCGCGCTATCCATCGGCGGCGACGATTACGTACGCAAACCCTATTCACTGGCAGTATTACTGGCAAAAGTCCGTCGGATGCTCGCCCGGCGTACAGTCACTACCGGGCAAGTCACTTACGACGACGGTCGGCTCAAGCTCGAAGGCGGTCGCGTATTTATCAATAACACCGAAATCGTAATGACGGCTATGGAATACCGACTCCTTGACCACCTCGTCGCCAACCAAAACAACGTGGTATCCAAAGCCGACCTATTCGAGCACGTCTGGCAAGAACCCTTCACTTCAGACGGCACTCTCAACGTCCACATCCGGCGCCTGCGCAAACACATCGAACCAAACCCAGACGATCCTACCTACGTGAAAACAGTCTGGGGACGCGGATATCTCTTCCAAGGGCAGATCTAATGCGCACCCGCCTCGTATTTTCTCTCCTTGCCCTGCTTCTCTTGCTGTCTGCCGCGGCCGGCGTCGTCATCAAAGTGGTGAGCCGCCCGATACCTCCCGGTGACGTGGTTGCCGCCAACGATATTGCGCTTATTACTCGGGACGCGTGGCCGGATTTGGATATCGACGCTTACCCAAATAGTTTAGATTTCGCGGTCGTGGACGCAACCGGGCAGCCTGTTCTTAGTCGCGGTATAGCGTACGTGGACGTATACGACGCCGTTCGGGAGCGTTGGCCTAGCTTGCCAGTTCACGTTGATGGAGAGATTGTGGCAACGGTGGTTATTGCGGATTCTTTGAACGACGAAGTGCAAGTCCACAATCGTACGATTCTCGGAACAGTGTCCGGAGTTTTCAGTGCTATTGCGTTGGCACTTGTTGCGTGGACATTGTGGCTATGGCGGTCGGTACTCCGACCTTTTCAACGTCTCGATGAGTTTGCCACAGATGTTGCGGCAGGGAATCTCAACGCTCCACTTGATATGGACAAACGAAATGCCTTCGGATCTTTCACAGAAGCTTTCGACGTGATGCGCACTGAGCTCGCACAGTCTCGCGAGCGCGAGGCCGAATTGGCCGAGTCTAAACGGACTTTGGTTAGTCAACTGTCCCATGATATTCGGACCCCGGTTGCTTCGATTGGCGCAACCGCGGAACTGCTTCATCTGACTGAAAAAGATCCGACGCGTATAGCAAAACTCGACACGGTCCAAGCCAAGGTCACTCAGGTTACCGAGCTCCTAGACGACCTTTTTAAAGCTTCCGCCGAGGAAATGACCGACATACCGGTCACAAATTCAGATCATAATTCCCAAGAAATCGCGGATATCGTCAGAAAAGCAGATACCTCCGAAGCTGTTACCCAGATGGAACTACCCGCAGTCTTAGTCTGTTACGATCCGCTCCGGCTCCAGCAGGTCGTCGATAATATCCTTGCCAATGCCGCCAAATACGCCGGCACTCCGGTAAGCGTCACCGGTCAGGTTGCTGGCACGTATGTGCGGATTCTTTTTACTGATTCGGGAGATGGAGTGCCGGAGGATGAGATCGATCTGATCACACATAAACGGGTCCGCGGTTCGAACTCGGCTGGGCTTCCTGGTTTTGGGCTTGGTCTTTATACTTCTGCGTGGCTCATGGAACAGATGGGTGGCGATTTGCAGGTGCGCAACGTCGACGGCGGGTTTCAAGTACAGCTTGATATCCCACTGGCGAATTAGCGCGCGAAGCACGTTCAACACGCGCGCGAAGCACGTTCAGCACGCCTGAAAAGATTTAAGAAAGCTTTAAGAATCTTGTAACGGGCGCTTAGGCAGAGTGCTCGTAATGTGGAAGTATGAACACGAAACACGACGCCGACACCGTTAATCGCGCCACCGAAAACAGCCGTTCCAATGTCTTGATTTACACTGAGAAGCTGTCCAAATCTTTCTCGGTTGGTGGCGTCCAGCAACACGTTCTTCGCAATGTTGACCTCGAAATTTATGACGGCGATTTCACCGTTATTATGGGGCCTTCGGGTGCTGGCAAATCCACTTTGCTCTACGCGCTATCTGGTATGGATAGCGCCAGTCTCGGGCGAATCGTCGTTGACGGTACTGATATTACTGACTACTCCCCCGACAAACTTGCCCGTTTCCGGCGCACCACCTGTGGTTTCGTTTTCCAAAAGATTGAGCTCCTCGATGGTATGAGTATTCACGATAATGCGATGGCAATGGGATTACTGGCCGGAGGCAACCGGCGTGAGGTAGCAAAACGTGCCGACGAGCTTTTCGACCAAGTTGGTATCGACGCCGCTACCCGTGGTAAAGCTCCGGGAATGCTTTCCGGAGGAGAAGCTCAACGCGCAGCAATTGTCCGTGCTACCATCCACTCTCCGAAGGTCTTATTCGCCGATGAGCCAACCGGGCAACTCAACTCTGAATATGGCACCAAAGTGCTGGATCTCATGAGCGCGATCAATGAGCGCGGCCAGTCCATCCTTATGGTTACCCACGATCAACGTTCCGCAGCTCGCGCCAACCGTATACTCTATTTGCGAGACGGTGCAATCCACGGAGAGCTACAGTTAGCACGCTGGCATAACGGCGTCGACGAAACTACCCGCATGGACCAGCTCGCTACTTTCCTTGCCGAGATGGGGTGGTAATAATGAATCCCATCCGTCCGCTTATCAAACGCCAAGTCCGCCAGCATCGGGCGTTAATGATCACCGTGCTGTTGCTAGCAATACTCGCCGGAGGACTCGGAAATCTTGGCATTATTTTCGCCTACGACTATCCGCGTGATTTCCAGACGAAGCTTGACGAGTTAGGAACCGAACATCTCCAAGTCGGCGCGTTCAACCTTCTCACGCCCGATATCGCAGTTGATTTTCTAGACAATGATTCGCGAGTCAATACCGTAACCACCCAAGAAATATTCGGGAACATTACTAATTTTACGTACAACGGTGAAGATAACGCCGCCAGCGCAATATTCGTAGACATTGGCGAAGAAACATCCCTTGGACAGCCACGCATTGTCTCCGAACTGGCTAGTCCGGCTGAGAACCCCATCTATGTCCCGTTAATGCTCCATTCCGGCGGTGGCTACGAGCTTGGAGACACTTTCGTTTTATACGTCGGCGAAAAGCCCTTCTCTTTCCATATTCAGGGTTTTACCGAAAACGTCTTCAATGGGTCCCTCGCCATGGGAACTTTCATCTACGGTCTTCCTTCGGAAGATTATGCCGCCCTGAGGGATAACCCAACTTTTGAACACGGATGGCTGATCCGTGCCCAACTAACAGATGTCGCCAATGCCGCCGATATCCTCGCCGATGTATCAAGCCATCTTGAGGAATCAGCCTACGAACACGGAGTCCACCTTGGTAACGGATGGATAATGGATCTAGGCATTGTCCTGCGTGCCTTAACTATTGGAAGCTCCGTTTATTCGGCGATCTTAGTAGCTTTAAGTATCTTGCTAATAGCTGTCACAGCACTTATCTCTGTCGTTACGATTCGCAACGCAATCCGGGACGATATCACGGCAATCGGCATGCAACGAGCCTTGGGGTATACGACGCCACAGATAGGTACCGCGATCGTCCTTCCGCTTGCAGGCTTTGGGCTGTTTGGGGCTGGGCTCGGTGTTGCCTTGTCCTACCTGTTACTCGGTTCGCTTGCTCAAAGCATGACTGCACAAACCGGCATCGAATGGCTACCCGGATTTTCACTGGCCGGACTAACCGTGTTGCCCGTCATCGGGTTACTGTACGCGTTGGCAGGTTTCGCGGGGACCTGGGCGATCCGCCGGATTTCTGCTGTCACAGCTTTGCGCGGTGGAATTACTAGTCACACTTTCCGACGCAACAGGCTACCGCTGGCGACCACCCGAGGTTCACTCACTACTACTCTCGGCATTAAAAGTGCCCTCAAAAACGTGGGGCAAGGCCTGAGTATGACCATTATTATTGCTACTTCCGCCTTCGCAATTTTGTTCGGAATAGCCGCCTACTGGGGCTTTTTCGCTGATGAGGATACATTTGCTGAGACGATGATGCCCGGCCGAGTGTCCGATATTAAAGTCCAGCTCGACATAGGAGCGGATTCAGCAGATATTCGCGAGCAACTAGCAAGCGTGAATGGTGTTGATCTTGTTCTACCCCTGGAAATTGTTGACGGGACAGTCAATGGGGTGCGCGTGCGACTTAATATCACTGATGATTTCGCGGACCTGCCAACTGAGAATTCGATTATTTACGAAGGTCGTGAGCCTTTCCATGATAATGAGATCGCTCTGGGAGGTGTGGTTGCTGAGCGTCTTGGCGTTGACATCGGCGACACTGTTACCTTTAAGTTTCGTGGAGTTTCGACCGATCTGTTGGTCACCGGGTTGCTACAAACCGTCCAATTCGTTGGTATGAGCGCAGATATCACCTTTGACGCGCTTTTCGAATTACGCCCAGACTTCGACATCATTAATTTCAGTGTATGGATAGCCCCCGACGCTCATCTCGACGATATTCTTGCTACCTACCGGGGTATTCCCGGAGTATATCTCGCCGAAGATATGCGTACAGCTGTGCACAGCCAAGCTGATGTGTACCGGGTGATGATTCAGACTCTGCTCATCGCTATTCTTACGTTAACAGCTGTAACCATCACGCTAATAACCGCAATGTCTGCAACCACCGTGGTATCGCGTAGCCGACATTCGATGGGTATTAGCAAAGCCCTTGGCTTTACTTCCAACCAGTTGATTGCGCAACTGGCACTTAGCTATCTACCCTCGGTCATACTCGGTGCAGGCGTTGGCCTTATTATCAGCGCAGTGGGCGTGAATACAATGCTCTCCGCAATTTTGCGAAACGTTGGGATGTTGAAGCTTAACATCGCGGTTCCGTGGTCGTTGTATGCCGCCGTAGGTATCGGAATGGTTGTCTTGGCTGTGACAATGATATTTCTTTCAGGCCTTCGCATCAGGAAAATCTCGCCTTACCAGTTACTAGCCGTCTAGTTGCAGCGGATACTCGACTCTATTTACAGCCGGCTCGCGCAAACTACATAGCGTACCGAACCGATAACGAACGTGTATCCCGCTCCGGCGTCGTCCACGCACGCACACGGGATAATCCAGCTCGCACACGGGATAATCCAGCTCGCACACGCGATAATAATGCCGGCCGCATAATTTGATTGTGAACTACACAACACCCCGCTAGGCTGAGATTCGAACGTATTGTCGTTTTTGCAAAGGAGCATAATGTTATCTGTACGTGATTCTGCCTCCCGTCACCAAACCGTTTTGGACGGTGTATGGGATTTCAAGGTAGATACCAATAATGACGGTATTGAAAAAGGTTGGTACAAGGATAAGCTTGTAGATCCGATCCGCATGCCAGTTCCGGCCTCTTACAACGACATTACCGTCGACCTCGATGTTCATGACCACGTCGGCTACGTGTGGTATCAGCGCAAGGTGTACGCGCCCAAGTATGGTGATGACCGGCTGATCCTGCGTTTCGGCTCGGTAACTCATATCGGCATCGTATGGGTTAACGGTGTTGAAGTAGCTCGCCATAAGGGCGGTTATCTGCCGTTTGAAGCTGATATTACTGATCAGGTAGCTCCCGGTGAAGAATTCACCGTCACCGTTGCTGTTGATAACCGTCTGGGCTGGCAGTCAGTCCCACCGGGCCGAGTCTGGCAGGATTTGGACGGTAAGGACCAGCAGCAGTACTGGCATGATTTCTACAATTATGCAGGCATTCACCGTTCTGTACGTCTCTACACTCGTCCAGCAGTTCATGTTCAGGACGTGACGATTGTGACCGATATTGATGGCGCAGACGGCGTCGTCAAGTACGACGTCGTTGCCGACGGCGCGCAGAACGTTTCGGTTCGTGTGCTTGACCAGGATGGTAACGAAGTAGCGAAGGCTGACGGCGCCGAAGGCGAGATCCGCGTCAAGGATGCTACTTTGTGGCAGCCAGGTGCCGGTTACCTCTACACGCTCGAAATCACTGCGGACGACGACGTTTACCCGCAGCGTTTCGGTATTCGTACCGTAGAAATCAAGGGCTACGAATTCCTTATTAACGGCAAGCCATTCTACTTCCGTGGTTATGGCCGCCACGAGGATAACGCTGTCCGTGGCAAGCAGCATGACAACGTTATGATGGTCCACGATTTCGAGCTGATGAAGTGGCAGGGTGCGAATTCTTTCCGCACCTCGCACTACCCGTACTCTGAAGAAGTCATGGACTATGCAGACGAGCAGGGCTTCGTCGTTATTGACGAAACCCCGGCAGTTGGCATGAACACCGGGCTAGGCGGCGGAATCTTCGGTGATCAGGGCTTCGTCACGTTCTCCGAAGATACGCTTAATGACGCCACTCAGGCAGAGCATGCGAAGGAAATCCGGGATCTGATTGCACGGGACAAGAACCACCCGTGTGTGGTTATCTGGGCAATCGCAAACGAGCCAGAGACTCATACGGATGGTTCACACGACTACTTCAAGCCGCTGGTTCAGGTTGCTCGTGATGCGGATCCGACCCGCCCGGTTGGATACGTCAACGTTATGCTTTCCCCACCGGAGAAGGAAAAGATCACCCAGTACTTCGACGTGATCATGTTGAACCGTTACTACGGCTGGTATGTGAACACCGGTCACCTCGCAGATGCTGAGAAGAATCTGCGTAATGAGATTAACGGATGGCTTGAGAAGTTCCCGAACCGTCCGATTATCTTCACCGAGTACGGGCCGGATGCCATGCCAGGTTTGAAGGATCATTTCCGCCGTCCATGGTCGGAAGAATTCCAAGTTGACATGCTGGCCATGTTCCACAAGGTATTCGACGAGTTCGATGAAGTCGTCGGCGAGCAGATGTGGAACTTTGCTGACTTCCAGACTGTCCCGGGCATTATGCGCGTGGGTGGTAATAAGAAGGGCATGTTCACTCGTGACCGTCTGCCCAAGGAGGTAGCGTACGATGTGCGCAACCGTTGGTTGGCTATGAAGGAGGAACTCGGCTGGTAAGGGCTAGCCTCGGAACTTGACCAAAGGGCTAGTTCCGCGGGGCCTGCCCAGGAAGTTTGAGCCGAAAAGCAAGAAAATCGCCGCATCGT
>JAAYWS010000016.1 GCA_012516575.1 Actinomycetaceae bacterium | reverse complement strand
ATAGTTCGATTTTCCCTAATTTCAAATGCTGCAACAGGCTTTTTCTGCCCTCCAACCCCAGTTTTCCTTCGAAACTAGCCTCGGAGGCAGGCAAAAGCACTAAGTTTCGGGTGGAGAGCGCCGGGTGGTAGAGAAAAGCACCGGAGAGCGGATGAAAACACCGGCAACGGGTGGAGAACACCAAAGCGCGGCGCAAGAAAACACTACGCGCGGCGCATTAAGCACTAAGCACGGCCGGTGAAGTCGTCCATCGTTGAGTTAATCCCGAAAATGTCCAGCATCGTGTCGATTAGCGGCACCGGCAACGGTTTAATCAGCTGCACCAAGCGCACAATCGGCGGTGCCACCTTCATCTGCGTGCCCGCTTCGATTGCATCAATAATCTGCTTGGCAACTTTCTCCGGACGCAGAATCGGGAGCAGTGCCGAGAACCGGGTTTTCACCCCGTCAAACATGCCAGTTGAAATATAGTACGGGCAGTAGAGCAGGGTATGCACATTCGAGCCATGATGACGCAGTTCAGCCCGCAAAGATTCCGCGAACCCGACCGCGCCAAACTTTGATGCCGAATAATCAGTTTGCCGCGCCACTCCAACCAAACCAGCTGCCGAAGCAATCGTAACCACCGAACCGCGGTCGCGCTCTAACATGCCTGGCAAGAACGCCCGAGTCGTACGGTAATGCGAAAGTGTATTAACCGCGAAGGTCCGCTCGACATCCGCATCAGTCAGCTCCAAGAAGTTCTTCCCTGTTACGATCCCAGCGTTATTAATCAAAATATCGACCCGGCCAAATTCGGCGAGTACCTCCGCCGCGACCTCATCAATATTTTGGGTCACATCAACCTCGTCCAACCGCACAAGCGTTGCCGGATTCGCCTGCGCAATCAGCCGTTCAGTTTCCGTAGCCCGCGTTAAATCCCAGATAACCACGGCTTTTGCACCCCGGCGAGCAGCCTCCACTGCCATTAGCTGGCCGATGCCCAAACCACCTCCGGTAATAAGGACAACTGCCCCGCGCATCGGTACTTTCACAGGTCGGCGAAATAGTTTAGTCATAATTCTTCTTCTTTCAGTTCAATATAGAAGTTTTCAGTTCAATTTAGAGGTCTCAGCACAATCCACACATGTGCTGTTTAATTAATCGGAACGGGTATTTAAGACAACATTTATTTAATAATCTGAGGCGGCACCCGACGAAGCACTTTGAGGAAAGCGGTCATCACCGGCGCCGGGAACTTAATCGGTACCAGCCGCTGAGTAGCAATCGTCTGCATATCGCAATACTTGCGAATGCCTTCCGGACCATGGCGGTGTGCCATACCCGAATCTTTCACGCCGCCATTGGGCGCACCAATCGAACCCCAACCAGCTGCATAGCCTTCATTAACGTTAACCATCCCGGTCTCCAACTGAGCAGCAACCGCTTCTCCAGCCGCAAGACTCCCAGTCCACACCGACGCATTCAAACCGTAATCGGTAGCATTCGCGAGCTCGATAGCCTCGGCGTCGTCAGCCACCCGGTACAACGAAACCACCGGACCAAAAGTTTCCTCAGCGAACACATCCATCTCCGCAGTGACGCCCGTAAGCACAGTAGGCGCGTATCCAAACTGTCCCGCGTCCGGCAACTCCTGGCCGCCGGCCAGCACGGTTGCGCCTTTAGCGACCGCATCATCCACATGTGCTTTGACCTTATCCAGCTGGGACTGGTTAATCAGCGGACCCATATCCGTCGAAAAGTCCATCGCCGGACCCACCCGCATACTCTTTACTTTCCGCACAAAGGCGGGCACGAATTCATCCCAAATATCGGTGTGAACGTAAATGCGCTCAATCGAAATGCACAGCTGGCCTGAATTGGAAAACGACGCACGCAACGCCCCGACTGCAGCTTTACCGACGTGCGCGTCGCGACGCACGATCAACGCGTTTTTCCCTCCCATTTCGGCAGAGAAACCCACAAGGTTACGTCCCGCTTGTTCGGCAATCGTGCGGCCGGTGGCCGTCGAACCTGTGAACATAACGTAATCGGCGTGTTCAATCATCGGGGTGCCCAGCACGGATCCGGCACCCACCACAATCTGGAACAGCCCAGGCGGAAAACCAGCCTTTTCGAAAAGAGATTGGACGGCAAATGCGGTAAACGGGGTTTGTGAATCAGGTTTAAGGACGACGGCGTTACCTGCCATTAGCGCTGCAAGCGCGTCCGATGCGACAAGGGTGAGTGGGTAATTCCACGGAGTGATGACACCGACCACACCTTTGGGCTTGTAGTAGACCCGGGCTTTGGTGAGCACGGGAACTGCACCGCCAACCTTGCGAGTGCTCAGTAGCTTGTCGGCATTGCGCGCATAGTAGCGCGCGTTGATGGCAACGTCGGCAACTTCTTCGAAAGCGGAGGCGCGCGCTTTGGCAGTTTCCCATTGCAGCAGGTCAAGTAGCTCATGCCGGTGGTCAAGCAACAGGTCGTGGAAAGCTAGCATTTTGGTGCGGCGCTCGCTAAATGGTGTCTGTGCCCACATGCTTTGAACTTCTCGGGCACGGGCGAAAATTTCCGGGACCTGCTCGCCGGTGGTTAATGGAAGCTTTCCAATCACCGATCCGGTTAACGCGGCCCGAAATTCGGTGTCACCCGCAGGGAGCTCCCCAACGAGTTTTTCTAGCGCACGACGCCCACGCGCATCAAATTCTTTTACCTGATTCGGCTTCATCGGAGCCTCCGTTCGGGTGTATTTGTCTGGTTCTTTCCAGTCTAATAGCGAACGACCTATGACGTGAGTAGCATTTCGCTGTACTCTTTATTCCAGAAGACGCGAGCTTCGTGTTACCGATAGTTAAGGAGAGACATGTCAGAACTAAAACTTGTTTTTCACGTGAATGAAAATGACCGCTGGCCCTTCACGATTCGTTCTGTGGATGCCTTTCTTGCTGAGTCAGGAGCCCCCGGTGAAAACGTTACCGTGGTAGCTAACGGCGACGCAGTACGGACTTTTTCGCCGATGGATGTTGAAACGCATCGCTTGGGCCGTATTAAAGGGCTTGTCGAAAAGGGCGTTGGTTTTAAGGTTTGTGCAATCGGCTTAGAGCAGCGGCATATCAAGCCTGAAACCGTGCCTGATTTTGTAGAGATTGTCCCGTCGGGCATTGTGGAAATCGCCAAGCGCCAAGCAGACGGCTACGGATACGTTAAAGCCTAAGATACGTTCAAGCCTAAGAAAAGACTTGTTCTGAGACAGATCGAACCGGCTCTGAGACCGAGTTGCCTTAAATGAAGCCAAGTTACCTTGAATGAGCGCAGGATCTGAACCAAGACGAATTTTCACACGGAAACGGGCCTGTTTTAGCCTTCCGTAGGCGTTATTCTGGGTAAAACCATTTTGAAATTAGGGAATATCGAACTATCCGCAGATAGT
>JAAYWS010000015.1 GCA_012516575.1 Actinomycetaceae bacterium | reverse complement strand
CGACCTTTAGGCATCACAACAGCGAAAAACCCTAATCACAGACACACTTTTTGGCCTTTAACCCGCTTTAATGCGCGAGGTCTATTAAGGCGCCAGTAACGGGTCTTCGGTGCGAGTAACGGGTCTTGGGTGCGATTAACGGGTCCTGCTTGCGACCCTGCACACCCATTTTCTGCCCGTAAAGTCCTCTATGTCGGTTTCCAGTCTTGGGTTTTCTGAAGTATAAGACAGATTCTGAACCTAAGTATCAACTTTTACCACATCCAAGCCGTATATAGCGCTGGATGTGGTAAAAGTTGATACTTAAGTTCAGGTAGGGCTGTTACTGAGGCAATCAACACTGCCACCACAACCCGGTTAGTAACCCACAGTCTTGATCGACTTTTGCAGCGTTGCGATGGAGTAGTCCAGACGGGCTTGTTCGGCGTCGTCCAAGGCCACATTCAGGCGACGAGTTACGCCCGCACGCCCCACAAGTGATGGCACAGAAATCGCCACATCACCCTCCACGGAAGAAACCGGGAGAACAGCGTTGTGATGCCCGAGGATCGCTTCAACAATACGCGCAGCGGAAACGCCGATCGCGTAGTTCGTTGCACCCTTGCCCTCAATGATTCGGTAAGCAGCGTTAATAACGTCGTGTTCAATACTGGCGAGCTTTTCCTCCGAAAATGCGAGCGTGCCGTCATCGTCTCGCCATTCCCGAATCGGTATCTGGCCGATGTTTGCAGAGGACCATAAAGCGAATTCAGAATCGCCATGCTCACCGATCATCATCGCGTGAACCGAACGTGGTGAAATATTGAGATGCTCGCCAATCAACCAGCGCAGACGCGAAGAGTCCAGAACTGTACCAGAACCAAAAATGCGTCCCTGCGGCAGGTCAAGAATCTTGGTGGCGACGTATGTGAGCACGTCGACGGGGTTCGTCACGAGCACGTACACGGCGTTCGGTGAACGTTCAGCGAGCGCAGGTAGCAAACTTTCGAGAATCGCAACGTTCTGTGTTGCAAGGTCGAGCCGGGTCTGACCAGGTTTCTGCTTTGCACCAGCGGTAATCACAATCACGTCAGAGTTTTCAGTGACAGCAAGATCGGCTCCGCCCATCACCTTCGAAGCGAGCATAAACTGCGACCCGTGGGCCAAATCGAGCACTTCGGCGTCGACCTTGGGCTCGTTAATGTCATAAAGAGCGATCGTTGAGGCAGATCCGCGGATCAGCGACGCATATGCGGTGGCAGTGCCAACCGAGCCGGCACCAATAACAGTTAACTTGCGAGGCATTTCATCGTACATAACCTCATTGTTTCAAAGCCTTGTGCTCTGGTCCAGGAATTTAGAGGGCTTACTTCCTCCGTGTCACTGACTGGTGATCGTGTAACTGATTGGTGATAGAAAGTCGAGTGTTTAGCCGGTGCGCACGGTCCCAATACCGTCAGACCGCCAATTATCAATGTAAACGAATAGAAAGCTACGGTAATAACGGCTAAAAATCTGGACAAAACTTCTTTTTCATGTTCTTCTAAATATTTGAATATAGACTAGGTGGACCTCAACACTATTATTTACGGGCCTCCACGCATTATGTGCGTCGAGGTGTCTGAAATAGTTGATGTTACGATTCAAAATTCATATTCGGGAGTACTTAGGTGTCTGAAGAACCACGTTCCATTAAATACGATGACTCCTTGGCGCTACATGCCGATACAGCTGATGAAACATCAATGCTTGCAGCGCTGAAGAGTCCTAAACGAATGAAAACGGAGATTCTTGGCGGGCTTTTAGTTGCTATCGCCCTTATTCCGGAAGCGATTGCCTTTGCGATTATTGCCGGTGTGGATCCCCGGGTTGGCCTGTACGCGTCTTTCCTTATGGCGGTGACGACGGCAATTGTTGGCGGACGCCCGGCGCTTATTTCTGCGGCTACGGGTGCGGTTGCATTGGTTATTGCTCCGGTGTCGCGCGAGTTTGGTATGGACTATTTTTTGGCGACCGTCATGCTCGCGGGAATTATCCAGATTATTTTGGCCGCTTTGGGCGTGGCAAAAATGATGCGTTTTATTCCACGAATGGTCATGGTTGGCTTCGTTAATGCGTTGGCAATTTTGGTGGCTCTTTCGCAACTTCCGCATTTGATTGGGCCTGATATTCCGTGGATTGTCTATCCAATGGTGATAGCGAGTTTGGTGATCATCTATCTCTTCCCAATGATTACGGATATTGTTCCGTCCGGCCTCGTTGCCGTCGTCGTGATTACGGTTGCGGTGCAGTATGTGGGTTGGGATATTCCGACCGTTGGCGATCAAGGCGCACTCCCGGATTCACTACCGAGCTTAGTTCTGCCTAGTGTTCCGTTGACTTTTGAAACGCTAAAGATCATTGCGCCATTTTCTTTCGCTATGGCCTTGGTGGGTTTGATGGAATCTTTGCTGACATCGAAGCTGGTTGACGATATTACCGATACGCATTCGGATAAGACGCGGGTATGTGCAGGGCAGGGTATTGCTAATATCGTGTCCTCGCTGTTTGGTGCCATGGGTGGTTGTGCGGTTGTTGGGCAGACCATGATTAACGTGAAGGCCTCGGGTGCACGTACGCGAATCTCGACTTTTTTATCCGGTGTTTTCTTGCTGATTTTGGTGGTTCTGCTAGGCGACTACGTGGCGATGATTCCTATGGCAACGCTGGTTGGTGTCATGATCATGGTGTGTATCACTACTTTTAACTGGCACTCAGTCAAGCCGTCAACCATGCGGCGGATGCCTTTCACGGAAAACCTTATTATGATCATTACGGTGATCTTTACCGTCGCGACGAACAACCTCGCTTACGGCGTCATCACTGGTGTTATTACCGCGACCCTCGTGCTCGCTCGTCGTATTTCCCGTTTCTCCTACGTTGAGAAGATTGTTGACGAAGAAAACCCGGATGTGCAGAAATACCGAATTTCCGGGCAGCTTTTCTTTGCCTCGTCGAATGACTTAGTTTACCAGTTTGATTACAAGCGCGATCCGGGACATATTGTGATTGACATGTCCGATGCGCACTTATGGGACTCGTCCGCAATTGCCACGCTTGATGCGATTGAGCAGAAGTACATGCGGCATAAAAAGACTGTGGAAATCGTGGGCTTAAACGAGATTTCCCAGAAACACCACGACTTACTGTCTGGACAGATGGGGGAGGACTAGGGATAAGAATTACTCCTCCGGTCATGCAAACCAAAATTATTAGCGATGCCAGATGTGGTGGGTCGAATCGGCGATAATGATCCGCACGTCATCTGTGAGATCAATGGTGCTTTCGAGCCACGTGTTAGGTTCTGTCTGTGGATTAGTAGGTGTACTGCGGTAGCAGATTCGCTCATTGGTTAATTCGCGGACCTCGGTGTGTGCGTTGGCCAGCCATGGATGTTGGCGGCGAATTGCAATAAGTGCCCGGTGAACTTCATAAATCTCTTTGCCGAGGTGGGAGAATTGCTCGGGTAAGGCTGGGAAACGGGGACGAACATCGTCATCTCCGCCGAGGGCTTGACGTTTAATACCGGTGTAACCTTGTTCATCTCCATAATAGATCGAGGGGATTCCGCCGACCGTCATCAGGATGGTTAGCGCGCCGATCGCGCCTGCAGTGCCAACCTGGCTGGCAATGCGGGTGACGTCGTGATTGCCGATGAAGGTATTTGGAATGAAGTGGGTGAGCATGTCGTTGTGGCGCTTGAGGGTCCAATCCAATTCGAAGAAATTCTTGTCCTTGATGGAACTCCAAATTGATTTCCACAGCTCATATTGTGTGACGGTATCAGCACCGGAATCTGCGACGAAGCGGGCGTAGTCCCCGTGTAAGACCTCGCCGAGGATCCACGTATGCGGATATTGCTCATGTATTGTGTCGAGAACGCGAGACCAGAAATGATTTGGCACAGAATAGGCGGCGTCGAGCCGCCAGCCGTCAATGCCGCGATTGAGCCAGTGCGCCATGACATCAATTACGTAGTTGATGGTTTGCGGGTTGGAATGCTTGAATCGTACGAGCGATTCGTGACCCTCCCATACACGTGGGCGCGGACCAGCGGCGGTGTGCCAATCAATATCGAACAGGGAAGAAGCGAAGGAGCCAGAATCGGGTCCGGTAGCTAGCGCTTCTTGGACGAGGGGATGTTCACGGCCAACATGGGAAAATACGCCGTCAAGGACAACGCGAATACCACGTTGGTGGCAGGCGGCGATGAGCGCATCGAAATCGCTTTCATCACCGAGCCTAGGGTCGATTCGGAAATGATCTAGCGTGTCATAGCCGTGCGTGGAAGAGTCGAAGATCGGGCCGAGAAGCAGGCCGTTAACGCCAAGCTCGATAGCGTAATCTAGCCAGTCAATGAGCATACGTAGGCGTGGTGTTGGGGTGGTTGTTTCCTCGAGGCGGTTCCATTCTCGAATGGGTGCCCCGGTAAAGCCCAGTGGGTAAACATGCCACCAGATTGTGTTATTAGCCCAAGTGTTGGACACAAGACTCCTTAGTGAATCAGTTTCAATAGTGTTAGTAAATCTAGTTCACTAAGGGTAGAATTGCAATATGACACAGCACACCGAAAAAAATTCAGCTCGCAATACGTCAGAGCCGAAGCAAAATTCTGTAGATGCGTCGGGTGCGGGCGATGCAGGCGCACGTGGAGAATCGGCCGCCGAACGCACACTGCGGCGGCGGCTTGATCCAGATCAACGTCGGGAAGCGATCTTCGAAGCAGCGCGCGCTGAATTTGCAACCACACCGTATTCGCAGGTGAAGATCGGTGATATTGCGGCCGCCTCCGGTTCCTCTCCTGCGCTCATCTATCGCTATTTTGCTGGAAAAGATGGGTTGTATGCGGAAGTGATGCGTGTTGGCTATGAACGGTTGGCAGTCCAGCAGGAAAGTGCGCTTGCGGCTTTGCCGCCGAATACGTCCGTTCGCGACCATGTGCGTACGATCGTGCAGACTTATTTGGATTTCGTGGCAGAAAATCGAGAGTCGTGGGGGATGGTGATCCGCCAATCGGGTGCGGAACCGGCAAGCGTTGGTGAAATTCGTGATTTGGCACGTGAAGCACGGATTGCGCAGCTTCGCGGTGTGCTGGCGTCGAGTGAAAACCGGCGGCATGAGATGGCTATATGTGGGTTTTATGGCTTTGTGGATGCGGTTTTGGGGGACTGGGTGGCTTCGGGGTGCCCGGATGATGACCGCGCGCCCTTAATTGAGACCGCACTGGGTGCTTTACAGGGTGCGCTAGGCGATTGGGCGGCTTAACTGAGTTTAGGGCAGCTGAAACATGCCTAAGGGTGGCCGAAATAGGCCTCAGCAGGGCGTTAACACCGAAATTTGCATTTGAAATTAGGGAAAATCGAACTATCCGCAGACTAT
>JAAYWS010000135.1 GCA_012516575.1 Actinomycetaceae bacterium | reverse complement strand
TCCCCAAATTAGGGAAAATCGAACTATCCGCAGATAGTCTTCGGATAGTTCGATTTTCCCTAATTTCAAATAGCTCTAACCCTGAAACAGGCATAATAACAGCAGATCAGTAGCCCTCCTCGAAGCAGAAAGATTAAAAACAACTACACGCCCGGCTCAGACACACTTTTGGCCATTAACCCCCTTTAACCCGTGAGCCACTATGTCTGCTCATTCCTATTTTCCGTAACCGAAAGAAAATAGTGGCGGATTTCCTCGGAAATCCGCCACTATGGGGTGTTTGAGCGCTGACTTACTTGCAACTCGAACGTGCCTGCAGTTCTGACGCTTTTATGGTTCAGATGCGCCTGTAAAGCTGGCGTGCCTTAACGCTGGCGCATCTCCAGCTCTCTTAAGTAGCCTTAGTGAGCTCGGCGTTGCAGACGCTGAATCTGGATCAGCAGCACAGCTCGGCCTTCAAGGCGGAGCCAGCCACGGGAGCTAAAGTCAGCGAGCGACTTATTAACGGTCTCTCGGGAAGCACCCACGAGATGTGCGAGTTCTTCCTGAGTTAGATCATGTGCAACATAGATGCCTTCTGGGGTACGTTCGCCGAAACGCTCTGCCAGATCAAGGAGCGCCTTGGCTACGCGACCAGGAACATCGGAGAAGACTAGGTCGGCCATCTGCCGATTAGTATTGCGCAAACGCTTAGCCAGTTCACGAAGCATCGACTTGGCCATCTGCGGATGGGAATCGATGTAATCCATCATGTCCTTATGGGACAGCGATAGCAGTGCAGTCGGAGCAATCGCGGTTACCGTGGACGAGCGAGCGCCCAGATCGAATAGCGAAAGTTCGCCGATAATCTCGCCTGGCCCAAGAACAGCGATCAGGTTCTCTCGGCCATCATCTGCCGTATGTGAAAGCTTTACCTTTCCGTCGGTGACGATGTAGAGGCGGTCTCCCGAATCGCCTTCATGGAACAGCGACTCGCCGCGCTTGAGCGAGGTTTCGGACATCAGACCAACTAGGTCAGCGCGTTCCTCTTCGTTTAATTCCTTAAACAGTTCTACGTTCGCAAGAACGGTCGAATCCATTCGAGTACCTTTCTGTAGTGACGAGTCAATGACGGGTCAGTCGAACACCTCGACATGATGTGTGCGAGGTCATACGTGTTAATACTGCCATGTTTATGCGCTGAAAGCACGGATTTCGGCGGATTTCCCGGGATTGGTTGGCTTAGTCGGGACTATCGTGTCCACAATAAGAGTAAGAGAAAGTGGAGGATTAATGGCAACTAGACGGCCGACGAAGAAAACTGCAACCAAAGAAAAATTTCCCCCACGCCCGCGGGCATTGGCGGCGCGACGTGAACTTGCGGGTCAAATCACCGATCGACTCGCCGAGCTATACCCGCATAGCCATTGTGCCCTCATCTATCGCAACCCTTTTCAGCTCCTAGTCGCCACCGTTCTATCGGCCCGAACTACTGATGAACGGGTCAATTCGATTACTCCCGAATTGTTCGGACAATTCCCGGATGCGCAGTCCTTGGGCGTGGCGCCACGGGAAGTTTTAGAGGAAATCCTGCGCCCGCTCGGATTTTTCCGTTCAAAAGCCAAATCGCTATCCGGACTGGGTCAAGCGCTAACCCGCGACCATAACGGCGTCGTCCCACAAACGATGGAAGAGCTCATCAAACTCCCCGGGGTGGGGAGAAAAACCGCAAATGTAGTACTCGGGAATGCTTTTGGAATCCCGGGCATCACGGTTGATACGCATGTGGGGCGCCTTGCGCGGCGCTGGGGCTGGACGCGGCAGACCGACCCGGTCAAAGCGGAAATGGAACTGAATAAACTGCTACCGCCGGAGATTTGGACGATCACCTGCCATCGGATTATTGACCATGGACGCCAGGTGTGTCATGCGCGCAATCCGCAATGCGAATCATGCAAACTCGCTGATCTATGCCCTAGTTTTCCACTATTGACCGGATAAAAATTAGGTGCTTCGCGAGTGTCAGTTGGGAAACGTAAAGCCTCGGTAAGACGGCAGGCCTAGAACGCGGGCAGGCCTAGAGCTCAGGTAGATCGCTCAAATAATCCAATAAGGTTTGAGTGAATTTTTCCGGTTGTTCTTCTGGAACGAAATGTCCGGCGCCGGGGATTTGGACGCGGGTGTAGCGCCCAAGAGCAAACTCGCGATCCTTATCCCAGGCGCGCGGCGGCAAAAGCGGGTCTTTTTCGCCGCGCACAGCTAATACCGGCAGGTAAACCGAATTACCGGATTCACGCAGATAAGCTCGTCGCAACGGAGAATGATGCGACATCCAAGTCCACCGCAACTGGTCAACTGCGACGTCGGCCGCTCCGGGTAGATTCAGCGCCTGTGAGTAAATATCAGCCTGACCGCTGGCTCCGGTATTGCCCGGCGCGGACCATTCGGTCAGCAGGGCACGCACCAGTTTTTCGGATTTTAAACCGCGTTTGGTCAGCGAGGGAATCCCGGTGCTTAACGCATGACGCCATGTCTTCAACGTGACATGGGCGCCGATGCGATGCAAGGTGCGCGGATGCGGCGAAGAAACCGTCACGAGCCCGGCAAAAAGCTCAGGCTTCATAGACACGGCAGACCATGCGAGCGCTCCGCCCCGGCCTAGTCCTACCAGCACGGTTTTCCGTGAACCAAGTGCACGAACGACGCCGATTAAATCCTGCGAAAGGGTGAGCGAGTCGTGCAGATCCGGGGATTTATCGGATCCCCCAATACCACGGGTGTCGAGCGCGGCGACTTCGTACCCGGCTTGGGCGAGCGGTTCAATCTGGTTGCGCCACGCCCACCAATATTGCGGAAACCCGTGGACGAGCAGGATTAACGGGCGCTCAGCATTACGTTCACCAGCGGTTGCCAGGTGAAACTGGGCGCCGTTTGCTTGAATCAAACGGTGCGTCCACGGTCCGGGTAGCGTTACACAGGAATTATCGGCAGGCATGGCTTATCTTGCGTCAGCTTTACTTTCCGTCAGCTTTACTTTCCGTCAGGTTTATTTCTTGTTTTTCTTAGGTTTCTTATCGACGTCTTCTCCGAGGATAAGGGCACGCCGGGTGGTAATAGTAGCCCGGGCGGCACCAGCTTTTCGCGCCCGGTGTGCCGCAAAGCCAAGAAGGAAGACGACGAAGCCGAGTATAACGATACGTCCGGAGCCAAGGTCGAGGTTTAGATGGTGGACGACGTTACCGGTGAACGGGTTGTAATCACCAATAGTTGCATCTAGCCAGTCAACTACTTTGTGGCCGTAACTAGGCAAGGCGAGTGCTACTATTCCGGCAAGTCCGAGGATAATGCCCCAGAACTGCGCACCGAGCGAGGAACGTCCAGAGATCCACGCAATAATGCCCATAACCGTTACCCCACCAAGCAGTTCAACAATTGCAGGTAAGTACAAACGTTCTTGCACCCAAGGGGCGTCCTCAACGAGCAACAGGCGTGCTCCGGCGTCGGACATCAAATACCACGCAACTGGAATCAGCAACAGGACGAGGAAAAATGAAAGTGTATGTGCAAGGCCGCGGCCCTTGGGGCGATCGGGAACTTCAGTGACGTCGCCCGGATCAGCAGCCCAGTGTTCACGTTTTTCTTCGGTGGTGGCAGTTGCCAGACCTGCGGAAGCGATTGTCGTTCCGGCAACTTCATCGACCGGAATATCGTCAAGGTTATTGTTGCCAAGTACCGAAATACGCTGTGGGCCAGTGGTGGTGAGCTCTTCGGACGGGTCGGCGTCCGCCTCCTTTGCTACCGGCTCAGCATCAGCGGCGTTGTTCGTGGCCTCTGGCAATGCCGAGTCAGCTACCGTTTCATCGCCGAAATAGGAGCCGAGAGTAGGATTTGCATCCGAATCTTCCGGGCCAAGTTCGCTTTCGTCAACATAATCCGGGGTGGTTGCGCTAATAATCGGAGCGGGCGGAATCAGCGGGGCATCTTCACCGTCAAGCGGTACCGGAACGACCGTGCCGGTGGAGATCACGCCGGGAACCTCAGCCGTAGCACGTGTGTGTGCGCGTTCGATACGGTAAGCCGGTTCTTCTTCGAAGGCGGGGGCTTGGGTAACCGGGGGAGCAGGGGTAACCGGGGGAGCAGGGGTATCCGCCGGGGTAACCGGGGGCAAAATGCTATCAGGGTCGACGGCGTTGACCGGATTGGCGAGCACGGGTTCTTCACTAGGCTCCTCAACAGCTTCTTCTACGCTTCGAATCTGACCGGTGTAAATGGTTTCATCAGGCTCAGCGATAAGCGGATCAGCCGGAATATCTAGGGCGGAAAACTCCGAACCGTCGTCAGTTAAAGGTTCAAGAATATCTTCATCGTCAAAGTGCCGACGAGTAGACGAATTGTACGGATCGGTTGGGGTAGACACGATTCCTCCTTTAGGTACAGATAAATTTACGCTATCTCGAATTTGTCCAATCATCGGAGAACTTCGGAGGTGTTTTTGCTGGATTGTCAGCAAAAGCACGCACAATAAGTTGTGGAAAACTCACGGGTATCCACAATCAGCCGTGAGCTACGCGGCGGCTGGGAAGAATCGGGCACAGTGTTTCCATGACTACACCAACACATAGCCGAAACAATCCCGAACTCCATTCGGTGGTTTACCGTGGTGGCGACGAAAACTGTGCCACGGAACTGGGCCGCCTCGCCGATCTTATCGGCCTCGATTTTATTACTGCCAGACCGGGTACACCTGCCGAAGGCGTTCTCCAATTCGCTTCCGCAGGGCTACCGCCAATGACGGTAGAAGCCAGTTTCCACGAGCTGTTCGCGCCCTATTTTGCTTCCGGGAAAGTGCGTTTGCATGTGCGCGATGACGCCGCAGATATTCTCGAACTGATGTCCGCAGTGGGATCGACACTACGTGGGCGCATTATCGCAGTGGTAGGGGCTCACGGGGGCGCCGGGACTTCCACTATAGCCGCGTGGTTAGCCCGTGTTTTAACCAATAAAAATGAAAGCGTTGCACTCGTCGACCTCGACCCGAATTCGGCAGGCATAGACGTCCGACTCAATATTGCTGACGAACCCGGATGTCGGTGGGCAGATCTCGGCGGTCACGGAGCGTTACTTCCCGGCAAACTCAATTCTGCGCTCGCCACATGGCGTTCAATCCAAGTGCTCAGCGCCGATGCTCGCGCCGCAGTCCCGCTTCCCAGCGCCGACCGTGACGACGGCACCCGAGTTATCGCCGCGCTCAGCCAAGTCCACTCGTGGACGATCCTAGACTGTGGCATATTGAACCCGAAAGTACGGTCGTGGCTGGAATGGAGCGATGCAATCCTGCTGGTCACCCTGCCCGACGCCGCGTCCCTCGCCACAACCCGTGTCAAACGCGAGCTGCTCCCACGGGCAGTGCCCGAGATCGTCGTCGTCCGCTCAGTGAGTTCGAAAAACCAGGCCGCTCATATCGCCGACATGCTCGATCTGGCACAGATTCTTCCGGTACGGCATTTGCGTGGCATGGACGAGGACCTCAACCACGGGTTATCTCCGGGAGATCGCCCGCGCTCTGGAACCGGACGCGATATTCAAGCGTTGGCCGAGCATATGAAGCAGGTGATCAGGTAATGGCCCGCCTTGCCAGTGACGATATCGCAACGATCCGGCGTCGACTGGCCGCCGGGGTGCCGTTGGCACGCGCGTTGGACAATGTTGCCGAACTGTATTTCACCGCCGATATGGCCGATATGCAAGCACGGGTGCGTCACGAAGTGATGGGAGCCGGCGCCACCATCGGCCCGTTGCTGGACGAGGAAACCGTCACCGACGTGATTGTGAACGGCATGCGGGTCTGGGTCGATCGAGGCGGCGGGATGGAACCGGTGGAAATTGCCGAGGGCGATGAGAATTTTTCCTCACCCGAGGCGGTGCGCTTGTTGGCTGTGCGCTTGGCGGCCTCGTGCGGGCAACGGTTGGATGATGCCAGCCCGATTGTGGATGGGACTTTTCCGTCCGGGGTGCGCTTACACGCGGTGTTACCGCCACTGGCGGCCGAGGGGACGTTGATTTCTTTGCGTACGCATCGGGCGCAGGTGATTTCTCTAGAAGAGTTGGCGCGCAGTGGTTCGGTGGCGCGCGAGCTGGTGCCAGTGATGGAAGCTTTGGTACGACGCCGGGCAAACGTGATTATTTCCGGGGCGACCGGCGCTGGGAAAACCACGTTTTTGAATGCCATGCTTTCGCGGGTGCCGGACAATGAGCGGGTTTTGATTATTGAAGAGTCAGCTGAGCTCGCCCCGGAACATCCGCATGTGGTGCATTTGCAGGTACGACGTGCGAACGTGCAAGGTGCGGGTGAAGTAACGATGAGCGATCTGGTGCGCGCAGCGATGCGTATGCGTCCGGACCGGATCGTGTTGGGCGAATGTCGTGGAGCAGAAGTGCGTGACGTGCTGGGCGCTTTGAACACCGGGCATGAAGGTGGCTGGGCGACCGTGCATGCGAATTCGGCGAGCGATGTGCCGGCGCGGTTGGTAGCGCTTGGTGCGCTCGCGGATATGAGTGAGGCGACGGTGGCAGCACAGGCGGCTGCGGCACTAGATGCGGTGATACATGTGGCGCGTTTCGGGTCGCATCGGATGGTTTCGGAAATTGCGGTGTTGGATCGGCGTGGCGGGGAGCTATTTGCTACTCCGGCGTTTTATGTGCGACAGGTTGGCGAGGCTGGGAAGGACGCCGGAGGAGTCCAGGTTCAGCGCGGGCCAGCACAGGTTCAGCGCGGGCCAGGTGCGGCGGCATTGCTCAAGAAGCTGGGCTTGCCTGTAGAAACGGGCCTCGTATGACGCCGAAATTCGCCATTTTCTTGTGGATTATCGTTGTCGGGGTCGTCGCCTATATCAGCGTTCCGCGCCCGAAAATCGTCATCCAAAAACCGCGTCGTCGGCAACCTAAAGTGCGCCTGACCCCACCCGAACTTGACCTGGGAATGTTGGTAACCGAGGTCGCAACCCGGCTACGCTCCGGCGCGCAAGTCGAGCAGGCCTGGGAAGCCGCCCTCGAATCCTACGGCTACCCCGGTTCGTATATCGACGAAGAAGGGGTGCCCAGCGAGTTACGCCGCCTGTGGGAGCTCGGCCCGTTTGGTCGACGCCGAGCCCGCCTGCCCGCCACCACACAAGCCACGATTCCGGCAACCTTCGCCGTGTGCCGGATGGGATACCGTACGGGAGCGCCCCTCGCAGACATCCTCGACGCCTGCGCTGAGGGAATGACCGAAGCCGGCGAAGCCATTGCCGCGCGCGAAGTAGCTTTGGCAGGACCGATAACGTCGGCGCGAATGCTGGCCATCCTGCCGTTTATCGGCATGGGACTGGCATATGTGATGGGCGTCAATCCGCTCGGATTTTTCTTCGGCGGAGCACTCGGGAGCCTCGTAGGCGTGGTCGGTTTAGCGTTCGAAATTGCTGGAGTCATCTGGGTGGCGCGGCTCGTGCGCCGAGCGAAAGAAGAAGGTCAGATGTGATTGCTGTTGGAATAGTTGCGCTCAGTTTGATCTGGGTGATTCCCGGACGACGCCGGGTGCGGGTGCGGCGGGAAAAGGTCGGTTATATTGACGTGGCTTTGCTTGCTGATCTTGCCGGCGCGGCCCTGTTATCAGGTAGTTCGCTTCCTGGAATGTTGCGGGCGGTAGCGCAGGCGCTGGTGGGGATGCGGGTTAGCGGGGTGCGCACAGATCCGGCGCGGCTTGACGAAGTGGCGAATATGTTGCTGATGGGGGCGAGCTGGGAAGAAGCGTGGCAGGATGTTCCGGGTTTTAATGTGCTGGAAAAGACCTTGGCGGCGTCGTGGGTGGACGGAGCGGCGCCTTTGCCATTATTGGACCGGGCTGCGGTGACCATTCGGCTCACTCGCCAACGACGAGCGAAAGAAGCGGCTGCGAAACTGGGCGCGGCGCTGGTGATGCCACTGGGTTTGTGTTTCTTGCCTGCTTTTGTCCTGCTCGGGGTGGTGCCGGTAGTGGTCGGGGCGGCAACGACGCTGTTTTAAGCGCTTTGCGTTGTGGCGGTGTGTTGGGCGGCGCGTTGGGCGGCGCGTTAGACGCGCGCTAGACGCTCGAGTTTATCCACAGATCGCTTCGTGCATACTTTTTCCACCGATCCGGAAATCGAAAAACGAGCAGTTAGTGTTCTGACGCATCCTTGAGTTGTCACCAGATGTGACTGTGGTTTAACCACATCGTTAACACAGCATAAGTAAGGAGAAAATGATGGCTGCAAAAACGATGAATACCGAGGTAATTGAATCAGAGACGACTAACGGTCGAGGCATTGCCGAGTCTGGAATGGTCTCAGCAGAGTACGCGGTGGGCACGGTAGCTACCACCGGTATTGCGGGGCTTTTGGTTTGGTTGTCTCAGCAGGAATGGTTCCGGGAGGGTATTGCCAGTATCTTCCGCATGATTTTCCAATTCTGATGGGCGGACGAAAAACTGGGTAACGGCCGTGGTGTGCGGTGACGGGTGCGTCACCGCACACCTAGGCATCCCGCCTAGGTGAACGGGTGCTGGGCTCAGTGGACGTTGGGCTCAGTGGACGCTGGTAGGAGTGTGAAATAGATGGAAAAGATAAATACGGTAGACGGTGGGATAGCAAACCATTATGCGCGTGATGGTGGGAGTCAGGCGAAGGACGCGCTAAGGGCGGATAGCGGGATGGTAACCGCAGAAACCGCATTAGCTCAGCTTCCTTTCTGGCTGGCAGTGATCCTGGCATTAGCTCCGGTGGCGTTTCTTATCGATTCCTTCGCCGTGAATCATGCGGCTCGGGAAGTAGCCCGGGAAGTTGCGATTCATGGGTCGGTGCAGGAGATACCGGGTGGTATAGACCATTTGTTGGGCGATAATATGCACGCCGAAGTTGGCCGGGACGGGCAATACGCGCTTATTCGAGTGCGGCATGAGGGTCGTTCTGCGTACGACTTTCTGGGCATCGAAGTGCAGGCTGAGCATCGAGTTGTCGTAGAGCCGGGAAGTCCATGAAAACTACAAAGGTGACGAGGGCGGATGGGGAACATGATCCGGGGTCAATGACGACGATTACTGCAGTGATCATTATGGTGATCGGCGTTCTCGCGGTGGCGTTGATGGGATTTGGGGCAGCGGGATACCGCCAAGAATATGTCCAAGATGTTGCAGATCTGGCCGCGATCTCAGCAGCTACTCAGTTGCAATTAACCAATGATCCAGTCAGTGCCTGCCAAGTAGCACATAGTATTGCGCCGGACGTGCATATTTTGTGCGAAGTGGAAGAACCAGATGTGCGTATTACTGCCACTTTGCCGCCGATGATTAAGTGGATTACGACGCCGTTGACGGCTCAGGCAGTTGCCGGACCAGCAGATCCATAAGGAGGCGAGCATCTGGTTTAGACAGTGGACTATTGTTATTCCCGCACTTAGGGGACTGAATACATTTCGGGCATCCGGATTCGCAGGGGCAGGTGGTCAAGGTGTCAAGCGTTGCTTCCAACCATTCCTTCCCGGAGGTAAAACCGCGGTGAGCACACCCGGATCCGCCCGCTATTGCGTCATGGACGATAATTGTCGGTCGACCGGTTTGCGGGTGCAGTGCGGTAGAAAGGCCGCCTAAATCCCAGCGGTCACATGAGACAAAGAATGGGAGTAAGGCGATCATCGTATGTTCAGCTCCGTGCAACGCGCCGGGAAGATCTGCGGTAGCAATACCGGCATCCCGAGTAGCTTGTTCGGTGAGTGTCGCCCACACTGCTCCGGTGGTGAATTCACGCATAGGCATTGTTAGTGGGACGAAACCCAGAAACATGCCGTCGCGGACTCGCCGCACGTCATAGCCGATAACCCGCGAGCGCACCACAACCATGCCGCGGCTCCAGGTGCCATCAGCGAAAACAATTTCATCGGTGGTGTCTAGGATTTCCACTGATGATTCTTCACGGGCAAAAGTGCGGATCTCTTCGTCACGATGCGGGTGGACAAGTGCAACGTCGTCATCGAGAGATTCCACCTCGAAAGGTACGCCCTGATGAATGTAGATAGCTCCTGGATGCACTGTGGTATCTGCTCGTGCGCCATCCACAGTTCCCAATAGCGAACCATTTTCAGAGTTGATAATCGAAATAGTTGAACCGCCACCGCGAATATCAGCCAGATCGTGGGGGCTGACACGCATAGCAGGATTCCAATACCATCCCTGTGGACGTTCAGTAAGCATTCCGGCGTCCACCATGTGCTCGATAAGCACGGTATTCGACAGATCGAATACCATCAGGTCGCTATTTGTTAACGGTAATTCAAAAGCCGCCGCGGCTAAATGATGAGGCAAAATCCACGGATTAGTCGGGTCTAGTACGGTGGCTTCTGCTCGGCCGGTGGCCAGTAGTTTCGGGTTGGCTAACAGGTATTGGTCAAGGGGATTATCCCGGCCAATAAACACTGCTAGCCCGGTTGATCCGGCCCGCCCTGCTCGACCGATTTGTTGCTGGAAAGAAGAATGGGTCCCGGGCCAACCAGTGACGATAACTGCATCTAAACCCGAAATATCCATCCCGAGTTCGAGTGCAGAAGTGGTGGCTAGTGCACGAATATCACCGGTGCGTAACTGCTGTTCCAGCTCCCGACGCTCCTCAGGCAGATAGCCGCCCCGATAGGCGGCCACTGTACCTGCCAAATGCGATGCGCTTTTGGCAAGACGTTTTTGCGCAACTTCTGCCACGCGCTCAGTGCCCGGGCGCGAACGTACAAACGTTAGCGCCCGGGCATCGTGGGCAACTAGCAGTGCTGTCAGTTCTCCGGCCTCGGTATTGGCCGCACGGCGTTGCACATCAGTGCTTGCCAACCCGGCAGATTCGGCATCGTTATCGGTGCTTTCCACATCGACGCTTGCCGCATCGATGCTTGCCTCACCGGCTAGCCTGGCATCGCTTTCGGAGCTTACCTCACCGGCAGACTCGGCATTGTCGCGGGGGATTTCCATGCACTGCACGGCTAAGATATCGCGCTCACCGGCAGGCGAGTAGTCCGCGGTAATCGCCACGACCTCCCGTCCGAAGTTCAAGCCTTCCGAAACACTTGGACCGAGGTGTGCAAAAGCCGGGCCGAGGAAGTTCCGGGCGCTGTCGGCTGGATCTGTCGCAGTAGCTGACAGAAACACAACTTGCGGATTAGCACCGTAATGTCGAGCAACCCGTAATAGCCGCCGCACAACCAACGCTACATTTGAGCCAAAAACACCGCGATACGTATGAAATTCGTCGACTACCACCAGCGCCAGCCCACGGAAAAGACGCGCCCAGTTTTCGTGACGCCGTAACATCGCGTAATGAACAAAGTCCGGATTAGACAGCACAATATCGGCGTAATCACGGGTCCATGTGCGAGTAGCCGAATCCGCGTCTCCATCAATTGTGGCAACCCCAATACGCCGGCTAATCCGATGAGCCAATTTGGTCACACTTACTTCTTGGTCGGCGGCCAAAGCTTTCGTCGGCGCCAGATACAGCACCGTGGGTCGATAAGTGACTGTCCGCAAACTCCGTTTCCGCCCTTT
>JAAYWS010000145.1 GCA_012516575.1 Actinomycetaceae bacterium | reverse complement strand
TTGCCTTTATTTTAGATTAGCCCGAAATACTTTTCAAAGAAGTTGAGAAGCTTTTCTATGATTTGGCAATTCTCTCTCTTCCAAGAGTGTGTCTTCCTCGAATTCATCAAAGCAAGTTAAAATGTTTCTCAGCCTTAGAATTTTGCCGAGTCTATGACTGTCTCATCCAACAAAAAATCCTCCACTCCAATGTATAAAATGCCATCATCATCATGTCTGGGAATAATTCTCTTTCTTACAACTACAATCTTTCTAAATGAATCATTTATTTTCTTTAGCGACGCTGTTTCTTGCTCTCTTTTTTCTGTGCTATCCACATTTAAAGCCGATTGAATGTAGTACCTTTGATGCCCCTTGTTTATAACAAAATCAACTTCAAGTTGAATTTTTCTCCTGTTTCCATCTTTCTTAATGTCGTGTTCAAGCACACCCACATCTATGTTATATCCTCTGCGAAGCAAATCATTATAGATGATGTTTTCCATAATATGCGTTTCTTCTACCTGTCTAAAATTTAACCTTGCATTTCTAAGCCCTATATCTGCAAAATAATATTTAAGCGGTGTTGAAAAATATTTTGACCCCTTAACATCATATCGGTTGGCATGATATATAACATATGCCTCCTCAAAATAACTAAGATATTTGGAAATTGTATTTGAGGATATTTTTATTTGCTTCTCTGACAAAAATCTTCTTGAAAGTTTAGTTGGATTAGTGAGTGACCCAATGGTAGAAGAAATAAAATCCAATAATAATTCAAGCACCTCCTTTTCATTTTGTATGTTATTCCTTTCAAGAATATCTTTTATGTATGTTTCCTTGAATAACTCCTTCAAGTATTGATTTTTCTCCTCATCAGTTTTCAAACTATAGATATATGGCATACCTCCATATACGATATAATGCTCAAAGGCTAATTCTTTATTTTCATACAAATCATAAACTTCCGCAAATGATAGAGGGTTTACATGTATTTCATCGCCACGATCTCGAAACTGTGTAAGCACATCAGATGAAAGCATTTTAGAATTACTGCCCGTTACATAAATATCTAAATTGCTATTTTTCATAAGTCCTAATAATACATCAACAAATGTTACATTTTCTTTTTGGCTATCAATATATGGATTTCTTACAGCCACAGATAATTGAATTTCGTCAATAAAAATGTAGTATTTTTGATTTCTATTTTTAGTTTTTTTCTTGATGTACTCGTTCAATCTAAACGGATTTCTATATTCAAGATTATCTATTTCATCAAGTGCAATAGATATAATTTGTTCTTCTTCGACGCCATTTGATAGCAAATATTCTTGATATAAGTTAAATAGCAGATATGATTTCCCACATCTTCTTATCCCAGTAATAATCTTTATCCTGCCATTTTCTCTTTTATCTATAATTTTTTTTAGATAATAATCTCGTTTAATTATCATACCGTTGCCTCACAAGAAAGTTACGGTGGATTTCCACCTTTTTATTTCGAGTTTATTTTATCATAAATCAACAGCCTAATCAATGACCAATAAATAATTTAGGTGGTTTTCCACCTTTTTATTTCGAGTT
>JAAYWS010000134.1 GCA_012516575.1 Actinomycetaceae bacterium | reverse complement strand
ATTTGAAATTAGGGAAAATCGAACTATCCGAAGATAGTCTGCGGATAGTTCGATTTTCCCTAATTTGGGGAGCTGGAATCGGACCTTGGGGAGCTGGAAGTGGGCTTTGATGTGCTGGAAGTAGGGTTTTGGGAGCTGCAAGTGGGACTTTGGGGCCAGCTCTGGGAACAAAACCTGAATTCTAGATGTAAAGCACGAGTGCTGAACACAAAATAGACTGGCTGTGGCCGTATTTGGTAGCGAACGACGGTGACGATAAGTATCACCTTGTGTGACACGCTACGAGCTATTGATACCGCAATCTTTAGTATTGCTACAGTTTTCCGAAATGCGGCGGGCGCTCGGCCAAGATCTCCTTGTCGCGGGCTGATAACTGACTGCGCCGTAGCTCCGAACTAGGTTTCCTAGCAGTGCCCGTGTCTCCCGACTTCACATCCCCGGTTTTCCGATCCGGATGCACCGGATTTACCGGCCCCGCATCGAAACGGTGTACAGCTTCTTCCGGCGTTGCTATCTCCCCGCGTGCTAACCGTTCCCGGTCAACGCGCGATAGCATAACAACCCGGCGCTTCCGCCGACGCGGCGCCACCTCCGGCACCACCTCTGGCTTCACCTCTGGATCAGAACTCTCACCTTGGCTGGAACCGTGCTGAACAGACATTGGTTAGGCTTCCAAGCCCGGGTCGCTGGCTGAGTTCGGGTCGCTGGCCGAGTCCGGGTCACCGGCTGGATCTTGGTTACGAGCTGAGTCAGCCGCGCCAGTACCAGTGTCAGAGCCAGTGTCAGCGTCCGCCACGGCTACATTACCTGCTCCAGCACCTTCCGCATTCTTATTAACCCCGGTTACCCGGCGCACCACATTCGCTAACACGCGATCGTTTTGCGCAGTCTGTGCAATAGCCAGCTCGCTACGCACGGTAGCCACGATCTGCTCAACATCACGCGCTACCCCATCCGAAGTTACCCACGTAATAACCGCGCCGAGTTCCGCATCCGAGTAGGTGGCCAAACTGCGTCCCGGCGTCACATCCGGCCGCGGACCACGCGCCTGCGCTTGGCGGCGAACATCTTCGATAGTAACCGCGCGCCCAGCCTCATTACCCCACTCATCGACCTTCGGAACCGCAACAGTTGCTTCGCCGGTAGCCCGGTCGCGCACCTCCTTCGCAAGGTTCACAATGGCACGAGCTTGGCCCTGCGGGTCTACGAACAACGAAGTGGAGAAGGTTTGGTGAACTACCCAGCCGCGTTCTTCGAGAGCCGCAATCCGGTACCGGTCACGACGCCGCATGGACCGTTCGGCAACATAGCTTTCGTCGTCGTAAACAACGGCAACGGCCCACGTGCCCGGGATTGAGTCATGCCCGACCACCAACGGGATACGTTCCGAACCCGGGAAACCGTAATTCGCACTGGTACGCCATCCGGAATTTTCAATCCGGCTAGCCAGGTCAACCAAAAGCGGAGCGATCTCGCCACTTTCAGCATTTTCAGTGCTCACCCATTCCTCACTACCGGCTTGCTCTAAAAGCTCGGCAAGCAAAAGCGGTCCGGGGGTAGAAACACGCGAGGTAGAAATCTCGCCCGGAGCGAGCGAAGAAATCATGGTCAGCGCTTCGCGCGGAGCTTCCAAAGCGTCAATAAGCCCAGCCAACCCTGCCGGAGTAGCCAGCTGCCCAAAGGAATGCAACACCCGTCCATGCACAGTTTTTCCATACCCGACCGAAAGAATAATATGATCCCGGCGCAACCCACTAGCCTGGGAAATATCAACCACCGTCAGCGGTTCACCATTAATCCCCGCATCCAGCGCAGCAAGCTCTTGAGTACTCGTACGCAACTGCCGCAGCGCGTCACGCACCCGGGTGGCATGCGCCGGCGCAATGGTCACCACGCCCAGCGACTGGTCCGGGCGCTCCATTGCATGGGTAAGCACGGCGTCCACTACAGCATCAACTTCTGCCTTGGGGGATTCAATCGTGCCGTCCGAGGTTGACGAGGGTACACCCCGCCCGTCAACAACACGCAACGTGGAATTCTTCCGCCCCGGCAATGCCGGAATTTGGGTAAAGACCCCCTCATATCCGTGTGTTGTCAGCGCTTGCAAAGCCAGCGGATCATGCTTGGCACGGTTCGTCGGCAGTTCACACACCGGCAGGATCTGCGCAAACGCAGCCGTGGCACAGTTCGGCGAGCCAATAATTGCAGCCCGTCGCGTGTCGGTGACCAGCACTGCTTGGCGACCGCGCATAAGCGGGGAAACCAGCGACGCCACCGACGTCCCGTCAGCAATTTCCGCAATCACCAAATCAACCCAAGGCATTGGCGGGATATATTCGGCAACCGCGGTTGGCGGAACAATCCACACCGGACGTGCTGTTTGCACGGTACGTGGGTGAGCCGCAATCGCATCACGCAATCCGCTCACACCCAGCCGATCGAGGCTGTTATCAAGCGCAATCGTCTCTTCACGCCGCTCGAACATCACCGCCCGCGCATTATTCACCACCGCGCGGAGTACCGGCCCGGAGAGCGACTTCGTGTGTGCCACATCCAACTCGCGTAAACGGTCCAACAACTCCGCCAAATCCCGAGCACCGAGCTGCGACAAGGCCGGCGAACGCATAATCATCTGTTCGAAAACCGACGACGTGTAGGCCAGTTCGAACTCTGCGAGTACCATATGCGGTCGCACTGCACGCGCGAGCATATCGTCTAAGAAAGCCGAGAAACCGCTGGCTCGCAAGTCATCAAGTATTGCATTGCGTTGCGGAAGTAGATCCATGTGGCCGGCATCTGCGACCAACGCTTCGAGCCGTTCCTGCAGTTCGTCAAACGGCATCGCCCAGAAGTCTTCACCACGCAACCGGGACGACAATGCCGTTAAATCCCGTTCGATCTCACTGCGCGTTGAGCGGATCTGAGCCATCCCGTCAGGAACTTGCGGCCAGCCGCCTTCTGCCGAATGGCTACGCCACATTTCCCCGCGGGTTTGTACCAGTTTTAGCTCGGCATGCAGGTCGCGTGGCATGGCACCCGGACGCACCAAGTCCATGGCCTGTTTCTTCAAACGACGCCGCTCTCCACCAGTCATCTGGTGGCCCTGCGCTTCACGCCAATCCTTCGACGCGGTCGCAATCACTAAATCCAATACCGAGGACTCAAAAATCCGCGGAATAAAAATATCAAGGCTTTCGGCCACACCGTCAAGCACATCGATCTGCTCAAACCATTCTTTGAGGGTTTGTGCCGGCACCAAACCGGTTTCCCCGGCCGCCCGGGAAGATTGACCGATTACCGCAGGAATCGTAATATCGGCCAGCCTGCGAGCTTCTTCAAGCGCAGCGTTACCCGCATGCATATCAATAATCGTCGAATTAGCCCATGCCGAATTAATAATCTTCGGATCGAAAGCGAGTAGCTTGCCAGCTTCCCGTAGCTTCGTACGTGCCCGGTCAAGCCCGTTTTCTTGTAGATCGGCAAGCGTAGCCGCCGACAGCCGTACCCGGGTTTCTGGGCCGTCAATATCCTCGGTGACTTTCGCAAGCTGTTCGAGTAGCTCGCTCACCGATACGCCCCACTGTTCGTCAACGCGATGCAGGTCGTCCATAAACTGGCCGAGCGTTGCGCGCACCTGTTCCAGTTCGGAGCGCATATGCAGGGTTTCTTCGTTCATCAAGTCCGGCATTTCAAGGCGCATGCCGGTACGCAAACGATGTGGAACGGCGTCGACCTGTGAAAAATCAAGCACTAAATCGCCCAGATTAATATCGTTAAGCTCGCGCTCTAACGCCTGGCCGGAAGATGCGCGTGCAGGAATATACATCACCGACCGGCCGGAAGCCGCCGCATCTGCCACCATCGACGCCACTGTTCCCATGCGCTGAGAACCCGGCGGGCAGTCCAGCACTAGCGAACGGCCAGAAGCCACCGCTTCCACCGCGCACTGTTCTTGCACGTCACGGTCTCCCGCGCCCCGCTCGACTTCCGTGGCACGGTCTTCGTCTGAACCCGGAGGCAAGGGACTAGCCGAGAGGTGAATCGTCTCCGCGTCCCCCGCAAGCGCTGCCATCACACCAGAAGTGCGAATGTAGGGTTCCATCGCTTCGAGGTCATCGAGCATGAGCTGCTCGGGCTGGATGAAACATCCGAGCAAAGAACGGTTCTCATAGCTGAATCCAGGCAGGTAAAGCACGCCGAGCTGACGAATCATATCCATAAGCTCTTCGACGACGCCGCGCTGGGCGAGGTCACGCAAATACGCTACGTCATCGGCGGACGCCCCATGATCCCGCAGCGCGCGCACAATCGCCGGGTTAATGTCGACGCGTTCGGTGAGCTGCACAACGGCGTCGTTGTCTTCCAAGAAATGCATGCGCACATCGCGCATAATCGCCGACTCAGTGACGACGACGGCCTGGCGGATTTCTTCCTCCGGCTGGTTTTCTGGTTGGTTGCCTTCATCGTTGCCGACGCCGGGTTCGAGCTTCTCCTTCGTATCTGCCGGTTCCTCGGGTGCTGCCGGATCCTCGGGCACTCCCGGATCCTCGCTCGCCTCCATCGCCGCCTGCTCAACTGGTTGAGCTGAAACCTGCCCGTTCTCATCAACGCTCGGCGACCACGGTTCTTCTTCGCGTGCTGGTGGCAGTTCAGTCCACGTTATTGCCCCGACTGTGAGCGTAATCGGAGCAAGACCATGAGTTTCTTCCGCCCGGCGGATTTCTTCGCGTAGCTTGCTCAGTTGCGTGCTAGCTTGCCGATATGCTTGCTCTTCGCGAATAAGCGAGGACAAGCGCGTGGCCGAATGGCCATAAAACTGAGCCGAACCCGTAGGGTGAACCTGCGATAAGTCAATAAGCGCCCGCCGCGCCGTCGTCATATCAGCATGCGCTTGTTCCGCCCGTTCGGTGAGTTCGGCATGCCAGCTACGATAAGCGGCGTCAAGCAGTTCTTCACGCGAAGGCGCCGGTACCGACTGGGTCGCTGTGGGCGAGGGCGCTGACGGCGCGGATTGCCCGGAGGTAGCGGACGCATCAGACGACGCCGATGCAGGCACAGGCGTACGTGATGGGGAAGCAGCTGAAGGCGCGCTTCCTGCCGAGGGCACACTGACGGCGCTCGGCACGGAATCCGGCGAAACCGGCTTGGATTTTTTCTTACGTCTAAAGAATAGGCTCACATATCTAGCCTAATGATGAGTCGCTGAAATCTCGCCTAACCGCGCCGGTACGAGGCGTTAATTGTAGTTCGAATGCTGGGCGTAATGCTTAAACGAGCCCAAACGCATGCGCATGTATAGCTTGAAACGCGCCCACGAACGGTCCTTCGAATACCAGATCGAATACTGCGGTCCGCGTTTGAGTAGCTTTTTGACTAGCGGTAGCTGGGAAGGATTGACGTATTTCTTAAGCACCCGCGGGTCGACGTTAAGCCACAGTTTTTCGGTTTTGGAGTAATAGTGGACCTCGTGTTCAAAAGGCTCACCGAGCACATCGCGGAAGTACGTGTCGAGATAGTTTAGGCCGCCTGCTTGCATAAAGAAGCCCGACGCTGGAATACGCAGGTTCATTTCGAAAGCTTTATAAACACCATCGCGCTCGTCGAATTTCAGGTCAATATTCGAAAAACCACGGTATTCGAGCTTGTTGAGGAACTCTTCGTAAGTACGCATAAGTTCCGGATCACCCTTGGTGTAAATCGCATTATTGTTGCCGATCATAAGAGGCAAGACCTCGTCGAGCAGGATCTGACCAAGCGCCATCATGCGGATTTTACCGCTCTGGTCGCCGTAAGCATTCAGGGACATAGTCTTGGACGCATCGCCCGGAATGTAATCTTGGATGATCATCGTACCGTCGTATCCGGCGTCGTAAATATCGGTTAGTGCGGCGCGAAGTTCTTCCTCCGAACCGAGCACGTAAGCCTTACGCTTGCCCGGGAAACTCAGCTGGTAGAAGCGAATCGAGTCGGCGGCTTTGGCGACGATCGGGTAGCGTAACTTGCTGTAGTCGAGGTCGGTTGCCGAAGTGCAAGAGGTGGTTTGCGGATACGGGATGCCGTATTCTTCGCAAAGTTTGTAGAACTCGAGTTTGTTTCCAAGGCGGGCGTTCATCTCAAGGGAGTTCACGTTGAGCAGGTAGTGCTCCGCGAGGGCTTGCCGATGCTTGGAGACCAGCTCGGAGTACGCGTCGGAGCAGATAACGAGGATCAGTGGCGTGTCGGGATGTTGCGCTTTGAAATCGATAAGCGTGTTGAGGAAAACGTCGTCGTCGGTGGAGAATCCTTCGATAACGGCGCGGTCGAGGATTTTCGAGTTCGAGGTTTGCGGGAAGGGTTCTTCACACAGCACTTTGGGGATAATTCCGTAGTTTTGGTGGATGACTCGGCAGACGCTGTAGGCGTTAATATCCGAGCCGAGGACGACTGGTAAAAAATCTTTTCGCATTCCCATAGGCCCAATATTACACAAGACGATTAAAGTAAAATAACTCGGCTAACGCATGCCGTAAAACTATGTATTACAGAAGCTGCCGGGAGGTCGCGGGGTACTGTCAGCCATGTTGCGGCTGTTCACAAAGTGCCCCGGCTGATTATAAAGTGCCCCGGCTGTTCACAAAGTGCCCCCGATAGGAATCGAACCTACGACACCGGCTTTAGGAGAGCCTCGTGTTCTTTTCCACGAGCAAAGCAAATTGCGAGCAGCCAGCTTTGCGAAGCACATCAGCTAACAGTGGTTCCGCCTCCCTCGAAAGCCAATAATGGTACTGCGCAGATAACGCTGATGCGAATGCACTGGGATCCATTTCAGCTATTGCACAAAAGAAGTCATCTGGATGAACAATCCGATAAGGCTGATCCCCGGGCGTTGTTGTAATGTCCGTTGGCTTATTTGCCGTCAAAATGAAATCTGCTGCGGAGTGTATCGCCGCAGCATGAACATGGTAGTCATGAACGTCCGTACCCGTAAAACTTTGGAGATTACTAGGAAAACTTTTCGAGATAATCTCATCTACAAGGAACTTGACCAGCTTTAGCCGGCGTCGAATGATGAGATCCGAAGCCATCGGTTGATCGCGACGCAACGTGTAAAGGGCTTCGTGGATAACATCAAGCGAAGTTTCCAGCTCAATCGTTGCCACCGCGTGCTTCCGGAAGTGATAGAGCCAGTCGATCAACACCCTACTGCGCAGAACATTCGCATCAATAAATACCCGTGAAGACATATTCTGAGGGTAGGAAATCTTTGCCTATTCCCTCGAAAAGTTTCCACAGGCTACCGGTCATCTAAAACAGCGCCCTCTTCTTCATGGAATCGTGTCCACTCTTGGAAAGTGGCATCTTGCTGTTCACGCATCTTACGTTTATATTCCACAAGATCTGTTAGTCGGAAGCGCGTATGCGTACCAACTCGAAATGATGGAATCTCCCCCGCCGCAGCACGCTTCACTAGGGTTGGCCGCGAAAGTCCAACAACATCTGCGGCTTGAGTCGAGGTGAGAACCTCAGGAATAGGGCCGACATGGACAGCCCTGTTTTGCGAGAGCTCCCGAAGAATGACGCCAACGAGCTGTGTTATCCGGGGCGAAACCTTCTTCTCGCTCGAATCTGTTTCATACATGATCGGGCCGAACAAATAAGTGCTAGCTAATTCGCGTAATTCGGCAAGAGTTTGCTCATCGACCATTATCTCCCGTGGGGACTTGGCAACTTCCGAAGGCTGAACAGACACGTCTCTCCCCCTTGTACTTACAGGCGAAACTATTTTCACCTACAAGTGTAAGCTCAGGGAAGAGAAATGTCACTGGTTAATCCACAAGCTTGCCGCCTCGGTCCCGATTATCCACAGGTAAATACTCCAGGCTCATAAAGTGCCCCCGATAGGAATCGAACCTACGACACCGGCTTTAGGAGAGCCGTGCTCTATCCACTGAGCTACGGGGGCAAATCGTTCGCCGACCCATCGAATACGTCGGCATAACAACGGTGATAAGCATACCGGAAAAGCACTCACAGCCCGAACCGCGTCTAAGAAAATATCGGCAGCTTTTTGTTCGTGCATAAGTATCAACTTTTACCACAT
>JAAYWS010000133.1 GCA_012516575.1 Actinomycetaceae bacterium | reverse complement strand
TCCCTTAGTGACATATACGGTGAGTATCGTGCCCTATACGACACGATACTCACCGTATATGTGAGTTAAGTTCGCTCGGTAGCCCAATTTTGGCCAATTAGGCGAAATCCACAACACCCTACACACTCAAATGTGAAGAGCCGCTTAATCCGTGGGCTTACTGCATCACCGCCCGGCAGTGACGAAATCGATCAGTTCTTCCATCCGGCCGAGTAGTGCAGGTTCTAAATCAGTGTAGGTAGTAACCGAATCAAGGATGCGTTTCCACCCTAAGCCTATATCTTCAGTTGTTTTATGTGCCCATCCCAAGCGGCGTAAGGTACCGATCTTTATATCTTCCCCGCGCGGAACTTCTGGCCATGCCTTTATCCCGATCGTTGCCGGCTTAATGGCCTGCCATACATCCACATAAGGGTGCCCGAGCACTAGGACGCCGGCAAATTTCTCCGCCTGGGCGGCTATACGAGATTCTTTTGAACCGGGAACCATGTGGTCCAATAACACGCCAGCCCGGATTTCATTACTGGGCCCGAATGCGCGTAACACATCAAGGAGCTGGTCAGCACCATAGAGCTCTTCGACAACAATTCCTTCATAAGCTAAGTCTGCGCCCCAAATTTTCGATACCAGTTCGGCATCGTGCTTACCTTCAACCCAGATCCGTGAAGGCCGGGCCACCCGATCCGGATGCGAAACATGCAAGGAACCCGACGCTGTGACGGTTTTACCGGCCACTCGTTTTTCTGCCGGACGAACTAGTTGCGGTTGCGGCGGTAGCAGATCTACAGCGACGCCCTCACACCAAAAACCTTGACCAAGAGGGAAAGAACGACGCCGATTAAAACGATCCTCGAGTTCCATTTGCCAATGTCCGGCAACTTTGCCCACACGGATTACTTCACCGACGTATCCTGATTCGACATCTTCTAATACCATGCCCACTTCCACCGGCAGCGGACGAGCAGCGCGCGGGCGATGTGGATTATTTGCCAAAACATCGTGGCCGTAGGGATCAAAATAACTCACGCAGTTACATTAGCCCGCTTCCTACGTGAGATCGGTGACCATCACGGGTGCGTGGCGTGAAACTACCATTGGGGCAACGTAGAATATTGGCACTCGCAGGCTGAGAGTGCCACTTAAATGTTAGTCGGCATACAAAGCCCGTTCACCCAGGAGCACACGCTGATCGAAGAAAGGCAGGTGGAATATGACTACAGAACGACGCAAGATCGTACTGGACGCTATTGTGCGCGATTACATTGCAACGCGTGAGCCAGTCGGCTCAAAAGGTGTGGTTGAACGTCACCACCTCGGCGTTTCCCCGGCAACCGTGCGCAACGACATGGCGTATTTAGAAGAAGCCCGCCTGATCATTCAACCTCATACCTCAGCTGGCAGGATTCCCACCGATGCGGGCTACCGTAAATTCGTTGACTCCATCCAAGAGCTTAAACCCTTGTCACGTGGTGAACGAGCCGCGATTGAAAAGGTTCTTTTTGAAGCGGTAGACCTTGACGATGTACTTGTTCGAGCCACCCGTTTACTGTCGCAACTGACTAATCAGGTCGCTGTTGTCCAGTATCCTTCGCTACGCAAAACGGCTTTACGGCATGTGGAAATACTTGAGCTGTCGGATACCCACCTGCTTGTGGTTATTATTACCGATGCTGGGCGCGTCGAACAGCGCACGGTTAGCGTGTCCGAGCCTTTTTCCAATCTGGATCTTGATACTGTACGCAACGCGATTAACAAGGCTTTTGCAGGCAAACAGCTCAAGGAATTACGCGGGGTACAGGCGGAAGTCTTTTCCGCAGTACGAGAACATCAACAGGGTATTGCCCGTCAGATTACTGAAGTAATCGAAGAAACGCTGGCAGCCGAAAATGAGGAACGAGTAGTGGTAGCCGGGGCTAAGAACCTCACACGCTACCGCTCAGATTTCCAAGGAGCCATTTCACCGCTTCTCGACATGCTCGAAGAACAAGTGGTGTTATTGCGTATGCTTACCAGCCTAGATGACGGGCTTGCGGTACAGATCGGGACCGAAAACGACGACGAAACCCTTCATGATGCGTCGATTGTCAGCACCTCATATACCGGGGGAGAATCGGCGTCGATTGGACGACTCGGCGTAATCGGCCCTACGCGAATGGACTACCCGGTGACCATGTCGGGCGTGTACGCTATAGCCCGCTACCTCTCTGATGTATTAGGCAGTCCTTAACCGGACACCCCGCTATCAGAACAATGAAAAAGATTTAATTAAACCTAGCGAAGAAGGAAGAAGTGGCAGATTACTACGGCACTCTTGGTGTAGATCGCAACGCCTCGGCGGATGAGATCAAAAAGGCATATCGCAAACTCGCTCGTAAACTGCACCCGGACGTCGCCGGCCCAGATGGTGCCGAAGAGTTCAAAAAAGTCACTGAAGCTTACGAAGTATTGTCCAATAATGAAAAGCGCCGCATGTACGATATGGGCGGCGAAGAAGCCCTGAAGGGCGGATTTGCGGGTGCAGGCGGTTTTGGCGGTGCCGGCTTCGGTGGTTTCCAAGACATTTTCTCTACCTTCTTTGGCGGAGCACACGCACAGCGTGGTCCGGCCTCGCGGGTGCGCCGGGGTGGTGATTCGCTGGTGGAGCTTGAACTGTCGCTCCAAGAAGTTGTTTTTGGTGTTGAAAAGCAGATTAGTGTTGATTCCCTCGTCGAATGCTCCACATGTGAAGGGAATATGACTACCCCGGGTACGCATCCGATTCCCTGTACGAATTGTGATGGAACCGGTTCGGTTCAGCGTATGACCAATTCGATCTTGGGCCAGGTCATGTCAGTGACGGCCTGTGGTGCTTGCCAAGGCTATGGCACGGTTATCGCATCGCCGTGTGGAGACTGTTCGGGCGAGGGCCGCGTGCGGGCACATCGTACCGTCACAGTATCGGTACCTGGCGGTGTGGAAGAAGGCATGCGAATCCGCCTCCAGGGTAAAGGTGATGCAGGTATCGCAGGTGGGCCATCGGGAGATCTTTTCCTCGAAGTGCGGATCGCACCCGATCCGGTATTCTCGCGGCAAGGTGACAACCTGATGTGTGCTCTCGAAGTGCCGATGACTTCAGCCGCATTAGGCACCACGATTGATATTAATACCTACGACGGCCAAAAAACTCTCAAGATTGAGCCGGGCACGCAATCTGGCTCGGTGGTTCGTCTTGATGGTCTTGGCGTTACCCGCCTACATCGTCATCAGCGCGGTGACCTCCACGTTTATATTAATGTTCAAACTCCGACGAAGCTCGATGATGAACAGCGTCAACTCCTTGAGCAGTTGGCGAATTTGCGCGGGGAAAAACGTGAATCGAAGGTTGTTTACAATACCGGTTCGGTTTTCTCCAAGATTCGGGATAAGTTCGCGGGACGATAGGACGGCCCGGCGAGTTTCGCTTTCGTCTTAGATAAGGACATTATGACGCGACCGGTTTATGTAGATCCACAGTGCACCGATATCGCTGTGGGCGCGCATTACACGTTACGCGGTGATGAAGGCCGTCACGCGGCCACGGTACGTCGCACTTCAATCGGCGAGCAGATCGACGTCGTTGACGGTAACGGCACTCGGCTGACCCTTGAAGTAACCGGGACGGCAAAAACTGAGCTTTCCGCAATCGTGCGTGACAAAACGACGGACGCTCCCCATCAACCATTAATTACGCTCGTACAAGCCCTAGCAAAAGGTGGACGCGACGAACAAGCTATCGAAACGGCTACCGAATTTGGGGTTGACGAGGTTATCCCGTGGCAAAGTTCGCGAACGGTAGTGAAATGGGCAGGCGACACGAAAATCGCTAAATCTGTTGCTCGCTGGCAAGCTACCGTGCAAGCTGCCGCGAAACAATCGCGGCGTTCTTGGATCCCGCATGTGGGTATGCCAGTTACTTCGCGTGAGCTACTTGAGCTGATAAAAGATCGGCGGGCGCGTGGGGTAGCAGTATTTGTTTGCCATGAACAGGCCACTGACCCATTGTTGATAACACTCGATAAGAGCGTAACGGAGATTATGTTAATCGTTGGCCCGGAAGGCGGAATCAGCGATGAAGAATGCGATTTGTTCGTCGACGCCGGAGCCCAACTGGTCTTGTTAGGAGAGCACGTTTTGCGGTCGGCAACTGCTGGACCATGGGCGATTGCCGCGATTCGGGCATTACCCGGGAAAGCCGCAATCCACGTACAATAATAACGATGACAGAAATATCTACGCGTACGATTACCGTCCCGCAGCGCATTCCAATGATCAATGTGCTGGGTTATCGCGATGAAGTTTTACGGGCACTGGAAAAAGGGTTAGCACCGGCTGAGTTGCATGTGCTCGGGCAAGATATCAGGATCAGTGGGCCGCATGCCGATGTGGCGGTTGCTTCCGAGCTGATATCGGAACTTATCGCAGTTGCCGGTAACGGTGAACATTTGACGGTCGACGCGGTCGAACGGGCGATTAAGATATTAAAAACAGGACTTGCAAAGCCTACTGATCTGTTGAACACCGATATTTTAACTGCCCGTGGCAAAACAATTCGTCCGAAAACTCTCGGCCAAAAAGCCTATGTTGACGCGATTGACGAAAATACGATTATTTTTGGTCTCGGCCCGGCGGGAACTGGAAAAACCTATTTGGCTATTGCGAAAGCCGTTGTTGCCTTACAAACCAAAAAGGTCAAACGAATTATTTTGTCTCGCCCGGTAGTTGAAGCTGGCGAATCACTCGGTTTTCTCCCTGGAACTTTAACCGAGAAAATCGACCCTTATATGCGTCCGCTGTACGATGCGCTCTACGATATGCTCGACCCGGAGGCCATCCCGAAACTACTTGCCTCGGGAACAATCGAGATTGCTCCGCTGGCATACATGCGCGGCCGTACGCTGTCAGACGCATTCGTTATTTTGGACGAAGCGCAAAATACCACTCCGGAACAAATGAAAATGTTCCTCACTCGACTCGGTTTTAACTCGAAAATGGTGGTCACCGGAGATCTCACCCAAATAGACCTACCGCGCAAAGGAATTTCGGGGTTGGGATTGGTGCGCCGTATTTTGCGCGACGTGGACCATATTAAATTTATTGAACTGGGCTCTGCTGATGTGGTCCGACACCGGCTTGTCGCCGATATTATCGACGCCTACGCGCGCTACGACGAAGAGCAGGGGTCGAAGAAATGATTGATGTTAATGACGAATCGGGTTTTGAACCGGCCCCGAACCTCGCAGAAATCTCCGAATTAGCTACGTGGGTGCTAGCGGACCAGCGGGTTCACCCGCAAGCAGATCTCTCGATCGTACTGGTAGATGAAGCGGCAATGAGTGACCTGCATGTGAAATGGTTGGATTTGGAAGGGCCTACCGATGTTATGTCCTTCCCGATGGACGAGTTACGTCCGGCACCAGCGGGAGTCGAACCAATTCCTGGGATGCTCGGTGATATCGTGATTTGCCCGCAAGTTGCGGCGTTGCAGGCACGGCGATCCGGGCATCATCCGATGGAAGAAATCCTGCTACTTACTGTGCACGGTATTTTGCACCTGCTCGGTTACGATCACGTTGAAGAATCGCAGCGTATTGAAATGTTTGACCTACAACGGCGGCTTTTACTGTCTTTCCTTGCACGTCGTCCCCAAAATCCGAATGAACCCGAGCATGATTATCGGGCACTTGATGATATTGCGCCGACGATTGACTAGCGACCGGCGGAATGAAACGAGACGATAGAGCACAATGGCTGAAATAAAAGCGGTACCAATTGCGATTTTGATTGCGGGGATTATCGTTGCAGTCATCGCAATTTCGGGCGCGTCTATTATTTTGGCAGCCCTGCAACGCATTACCCGGGCACAAGCGGCCGAAGCTTTTGCAGATGGCAGTGGCGGTCCGTATATTGCGCGAATCGTTGACCGGCGCCCGGCAGCACAGTTTATTACCACAGCTATTCGTTCTGTACTCATGCTGACTTTAGGTGCGGCGGCTGTGGTACTGGTGAGTCTTTTCGCCCATTATTTTTGGCTGACTATGGCGCTGAGTATTGGTGGCGCGCTCGGTCTGGTCATTATTGCGAAAGGACTTTTACCTTCAAGTCTCGGCTATAAATATCCGATAGGCAGTTTGCGAATTGCTGGACGCTCACTGTGGGCGTTGACCCGATTCGGTTCGATATTTGTCACCCGGCGGGAAGCTGCGGAAGACATTGACGATACGCACAAAGAAGATCAACTTGCGGTGATGGTTGAACACGTCGCCGAATCTGATGCTTTAGAAGAAGACGAACGCGAACTATTACAATCCGTTTTTGAAATGTCACGCACTATTGTCCGTGAAGTAATGGTGCCGCGTACTGATATGTTATCGGTCCCAGAACAAGCCACCTTAGACCGGGCGCTGTCGTTGTTCACCCGGTCTGGATATTCTCGAATTCCGGTGATTGGGGAACGAATTGATGATGTCACTGGAGTAATTTATCTCAAAGATATTCTTCGCCGGACCTTCCACCGCTCGGGCGCCCTCGAGTTACCGGTTTCTGAAGTGATGCGTGAACCGCTTTTTGTACCCGAAACCAAGATGGTTGATGAGCTCTTAAACGAGATGCGCACCGATTCGATTCATATCGCCATGGTGGTGGACGAATATGGGGGCATCGCCGGATTAGTGACAATCGAGGACCTCTTAGAAGAACTCGTTGGTGAACTAACTGACGAACACGACCGCGCCGAACCTGAAGTCGAAAAGATTGACGAGGGCATTTATCGGATCCCGGCTAGGCTCCCTATCGACGATTTAGGCGACCTATTCGACATTAGAATTGACGAGGACGATGTAGATAGTGCCGGTGGCTTATTCGCCAAAGCCCTTGGCGGGATTCCGATTGTAGGTTCACAGACTAATGTGCATGGCTTACATTTCCGCTCGGATCGTTTTGTTGGCCGCCGCAAGAGACTGTCGACTATTGTAGTGAGCCGTCCGTCTACTAGCGAAAGTGAAACTGATAATGAGTGAGCTTATTTCCGCTGATGTATCGCCAGATTATCGTGCTGGTTTTGTTTCTATTGTGGGGCGTCCAAACACCGGAAAATCAACGTTAACTAATGCCCTCGTGGGAACTAAAGTGGTGATTACGGCAAACCAGCCGGAAACTACCCGGCGGATTGTGCGCGGCATTGTACAACGCGATAACGGACAACTTATTTTGGTCGATACTCCTGGTTTGCACCGACCGCGTACCCTGTTAGGGGAGCGTCTTAACGATATGGTTCGCGATGCGCTCGACGGTGTTGACGGGATTCTCATGTGTTTACCGGCCAACGAAGCAATCGGGCCGGGAGATCGTTTTCTGCTCCGGGAAGTAAAAGCAACCCGGCTTCCGATTTTTGCTGCGGTAACGAAAATCGACACGGTCTCCCGGGAGCAGCTTGCTGAAAAACTTATTCAAGTAGATCAGCTCCATGAATTCACCGAAATAATTCCGGTAAGTGCACTAGCTAATGAGCAGGTGGACTTGCTTGCCGACGTGCTACTCGGGCATATGCCACTTTCCCCGCCGCTCTATCCTAAAGATGCGGTTACCGATGAAAGTACAGAGTCCCTCATCGCTGAGTTTATTCGGGAAGCAGCTCTTGAAGACGTCCGTGAAGAGTTGCCGCACTCTATCGCCGTCGTCGTTGAAGAAATGTTTGAAAGGCCTCGCCGCAAAGGCGATAAGCGCCCACCTATGATGGAAATTCACGCTCATATTTTTGTGGAGCGTCCTTCCCAAAAAGGAATTGTTATTGGGCGCGGCGGTGAGCGTTTGAAGCAAGTCGGTCAAGTATCCCGGCGCAATATTGAGCGGCTTTTAGGCCGCCGGGTATACCTTGATTTGCACGTGAAAGTTGCTAAAGACTGGCAGCGTGACCCGAAACAGCTCGGACGTTTAGGGTTTTAAGGGCTTCCCGCCTTCATCCGGTATGCAGTGTGTGAAAAACTTTCTAAACAAGATAAACACTCCGGCAGTGTTTATCGTCCTTGTCCTCCTTTTGGGAATCTGGGGACGATGGGCTGGACCGGGGTGGAACCCGCAACCTTTAGGCAACCTCATTATCCCGTACACCGACGATACTGCGATCATCACCGCCACACCTACTCCACAAGTCGGGCAGTACGAATACATTGAGTCCGATCACCAGCTTGAGTTAAGTACCGGCGAAACAATAACGGTACGGATACGTCAACCAATCGGAATCAGCGGTGAAGTGCCCGCCGTCGTACTCATGCACGGTACCGGCACTGACACACACAACGCGTTTACCGAACACGCCACCTGGTTAGCGTCGGCGGGAGTTATTACGGTAGTACCTGATAAACCACTGACCGAATATTCTTTGGTGGAACGTAACTACGAAGCCTTGGCACAGGCATATGTAGAAGTTGCCCAGTGGACGCGTTCGCAAACAGGTGTGCATGCACGATCGGTAGGATACTACGGCGAATCCGAAGGCGGATTGGTAGCGCCGATAGCTGCCGTGGCTGATACCCAAACAGCCTTTGTGATATTAGTGTCGGATCCGATCTTGCCTATCCGCGAACAAGGTGCGCTTGCAGCCCAAACATATTTGGAACAGTTGGGAGCGCCCGCCCAGCTTTATCAGGCCATACCACGCCTCGTAGCTGGGGCAACGGCAGACGATAGATTCGAATATGCTAATTTCGATCCGCGCCCATACCACGAACAGCTCATCATGCCGATCCTCGTTATTTACGGTACTGGTGATTTATCGATGCCTATTGTGCAAGGGCCGGTTGAATTATCCCAGCAACTAGAAAAAGCCGGAAACAACGCGTTATTAGTACGCTACTATGCCGACGCCGATCACGGACTTCGTATTGATGGCGATATTCTCGTCCAGCCTTTTCAAGACATCGCGGATTTTATTAATGGGCTTCCTCAATCTGTGACGTTATCGCCGGCAATTGCCGGCGCCCAACCACGCCAAGACTGGGTGGCTCAAAAAGTTGATACGCCACGCTGGTACGGATCGGGAGATGCGCATATTGCGATTTTGTTTAGCGGGCTCATTCTGACATTAATCGGTTTGGCTCTGGCTTTATTTGGTCGGATAAGAATCCGCGGTAAACGAATATTTGACTACCGGGGGTTGGGACGTCCGTTAGCTGCTTCGGGGAGCGCTATTTTAATAACGTGGGCAGTATTCCTCTTCTACATCGTGGGGGTAGCTAGCTTAGCCCTCTCGTATGAAACTGATCGGCTTTTTGTTCAGGGCGGATGGCTAGTGGTACAGATATTAGCGTTGACCTCGGCTTATTGCGTGGCTCGCGTGCTGGTGATCGGCCGAGATACCGAGCCCTTTTCCCGGTGGACGGGCGTTACTATTCGGATCGTATTCCTTGGCCAGCTGGCTTTGCTTACCGCTTTGGCCTACTGGTCGGTATTTCCTTCAATTATTCCTTAAGCAACGCGGGTAGCCATCCCCGGTAACGACCCACTAATAAAATGGTGGCAGGGTTAAAATAAAGCAGTGTCGGATCAGGATAATGCGACCGACAATACTGTGTTAATCGAAGGATATATGTGAGCTCAGACCTCAAGATTCGGGCGTCAGCTTATAGCACTGACGTCGGCCGATATCGCACCAGAAATGAAGACCGGGTGTACCTCGGTTCTCACGTGTACGCGGTGGCCGATGGAATGGGCGGACAACGTAGCGGGGATCAAGCGGCAGATCTACTCGTTGGTGAACTGACAAACGCTGATAGTCGTATATCTGGGAGCAGCACGCGGGCAGATATCGAGCTTCATATTTGCAGTGCAGTTCGCGATGCGGCTGGGTTGATTAGCGATATGGTCGACGCCGGCTTACAACAGGATACGGAAACTCGAGTTGCGCGGACTCCTGGGGGTGCGGGCACTACGGTTGCGGGAATTGTTATGGGAGAGCTTCCAATTGCTTTCCATGTTGGAGATTCACGTGTGTACCGTTATCGTCCCGATTCGAGTGAGTTAGTACGTATCACCCGAGACCATTCCATTGTCCAAGAACTGGTCGATTGCGGTGAACTTACCGCCGAAGAAGCTCATACTCATCCGCGCCGAAATGTAATTACCCGGGCTATTGGAACCTATGGGGATCCGCTAGTGGAATTTACCAGCCTCGACATACGTGATTCGGATGTGGTCATGATCTGTTCTGATGGCCTGTCTGATGAACTAATGGACGAACAAATCGCTACCATTATGGAAGATACCTATGACGACGGCGTGCAGGCAATGGCATATGCGCTGCGCGACGTCGCACTTTCTGCCGGAGGGCACGATAACATCACAATTATTGCTGTGGAGATTGGAGAATCCTCGTGAGCCTTGCAGTTGAATTCGTTGGCGAATGGTTCCATGTAGACCCGAATGAACCATTTCTTATCGGACGGGAAGGGCCCTTAGAATTAGACGACAACCCTTACCTGCATCGGAAGTTTATTGTTATTTCCTACCAGGACGGCTTGTACTGGATCGACAATCTCGGCTCGCGCTTGTCGGCAACATTAGCTGACGAAAACGGGCAAACTCAGGCATACTTGTCTCCCGGAGCACGGCTTCCTTTGGTGTATGCGCGCACGACTTTGCTTTTCACCGCAGGGCCTACCACTTACGAAATGACAATCGTCAACGATGAGCCGGCCTATGCGCCTACTGTTACCGTGTTGGAAGACGAAGACACCGGACAAACCACAATTGGTCCGGTTGAGCTAACACCGTCGCAAGAACTTTTGGTCTTGGCATTATCCGAACCAGTGTTAACGGGGCGTGGAACCACATCGTCAATCCCGTCCTCAGCACTTGTTGCCGAAAAACTGGGTTGGCCCTTGACCCGTTTTAACCGCAAACTCGATCATGTATGTGAAAAACTCACCCGGCATGGAGTGCGTGGATTGCACGGAGGCCCAGAGAAGCTTGCAGTGAACCGACGGGCACGCCTAGTCGAGTATGCGGTAGCAACCCGTTTGGTTACCGCAGATGAACTTTTCAAACTGGACGATCCACGGTCCTATGACGATTAGAGACCAACTCGTATAAAACGATGACGCTGAATTCCGTGCCTTGGGGTAATAACGAGCTACGTTGGGGTAGCTCGGTAACTGCAATGCGCGGAGCGGATACGGATGTGCTCACTATCCCGCCGGTGTTCTTAGTGACGGATCCGGATCCGGACGATTTTATTCAGGTCAGAGCCGCCCATGCACTCCAGCGGGGTTTTGCTACTCTGGCAGGAGCGATTGCGGAAGGCGCTAGGCAAGCCAATCCTTCTCCGGAAGAGATTCGCCGAGTCTGGGCAGACGCAATTCACGCCGTTGAACGCGAAATCGCCACTCTCACAATGGTTGCCAGTGATATGCCCGAAGAAGTGACTATTCGAGCCACGCTACTGGTAGCTACCGTGATAGACGAACAACAAGCATGGGTTGTTCATACCAGCTCGGATTCGCTCATGCTCTGGGTTGTTGACGGTGATCTGGTACCGGTCACCGGAGAATTCGCTATTCGATCCCCGCATGTGGGTGAACGGATCGTTTTACTTTCACAATCCCTGCACCAATCAATATCATCGGGACGAATGGCAACGGTGACCACCCAGCTACACCGGGCCGAACGCGCCGCGGCATTACTGGTAAGCCAGATACCGCCGTCGTCCCATAACACCGCCTCAGTGATCGTTATCGACCATATGGACGTTGACGACGCGCAAGCCCTCGAATTTCCGGAAACGCTTGATATTCGCCAGCTTACCGAAGAAAGTGAATTATTCGGGTGTGATGATTCGGATGCTGAGGGCCTCGCCGAGGTTGGGATGCCTAAAGAATTCAGTGCGGACTGGGCTATGCGAGTGCTCGGTATTGGCCAGTCCTTAGCTTCTCGCCCAAGTGGTGCAGATATTCCGATGCCGCATAGCCGGAGTGCTACCGTGGCGCCGACGCTTGAAGATTTTAGTTTCGTTTCTTTCCTCGGATCGGGCGGGTTTGCGGATGTATACCTGTACGAGGAGCAAACTCCGCGTCGAATGGTCGCGATTAAAGTATTGAAAAAGCATGCAAATGCGGAATACTTACGGGACTCGTTCCGGGCGGAAATCGATTTAATGGGGCAACTATCGGGACACCCGTCGGTTGTTTCTGTGTACGACGCCGATGTGGCCCCCACCGGTCAACCTTATATTGTTATGCAGTATTGTCCGTTGCCCTCGTTAGCTGAACAATTAGCACAGGGCCCAATGGATGTGGTTGAGGCTTTGCGCTTAGGGGTCCATTTAGCTGGGGCCTTGCATACTGCACATATGCTAGGAATCGTCCACCATGATGTGAAACCCGCTAATGTGCTCACTACCGAATTCGGTCGGTCAGTGTTAGCAGACTTTGGGATTGCTTCCTTGATTGCCGGGGAGCGGGCACCGGTTGCGGGAATGTCGCTACCGTGGTCTGCGCCGGAAATACTGCGTGGTCACGGAGCCGGGGCAAGCGCTGATGTGTATTCGCTAGCCGCGACGCTTTACAGTGCACTCTATGGGCGGGCACCGGTCAGCTTCGAACGTGGAGAAAGTCGGAGCGAATATATTGCCCGAGTTTTAGATTCCACTATCGACTATCCAGATCTCGTAGGTTTGCCGCCACTAGCGATGGACACTTTGCGTGAAGTATTAGCCCAAGGATTGGCTCGTGATATCGAAGACCGGTGTTCGAGCGCCCTAAAGTTCGGTGTAGGACTGCGCCGGGTACAGGAACTGGCCGGGTTATCGCTGACAGAGCTTGACGTACCGCTCATTTAATTATTTAAAAATGTCTCATTCTCGCGTCACATTCCCATTTTTCTTTGTGAAGCGCTATTATTTTTTTCATGTGCACGATGGAACTACTTATTCGCCGCGGTGAGGTTACTGGCTAACTCCTTGCCGCGGGTTCTGGCGCGTTGGCCGTAAACGTTCCAAAGCACAAGGAGAAAATCATGAAAACCCAAGGAATCCAGCACCGTCAGCGACCATCGGGAATGCCGGTCCAAAAATACCGCCATTTCCTCGACGTTAATCCCGTTTCTCTTCCAGACCGTACATGGCCGGATAAGCGTATTACCAAAGCCCCGCGATGGCTTTCTACCGACTTGCGTGATGGCAATCAGTCGCTGATTGAGCCCATGAACCCGGAACAAAAGCGTGAATTATTTGACCTGCTCGTGCGAATCGGCCTGAAAGAAATCGAAGTTGGCTTCCCGGCAGCTTCGCAGGCAGACTGGGATTTTGTACGTTCTTTGGTTGACGACGACGCCGTGCCGGAAGACGTTACGATTTCGGTGCTCACCCAATCCCGTCCAGAAATTATTCACCGTACGGTTGACGCCCTGCAGGGTCTGCCACGGGCAACGGTTCACCTGTACAATGCCACCTCTCCGGTATTCCGTCGGGTCGTATTCAACGCCAACAAGGAGCAGACCAAGCAGCTGGCAATTGACGGAACTCGCGAACTGTTGTCTTATATGGAAAAGACCTTGAGCGATGACACAATCGCAGGCTTTGAATACTCCCCAGAAATTTTTGTCGATACCGAACTAGATTTTGCACTCGAAGTGTGCGAAGGCGTGATGGATGTGTGGCAGCCGGACGCCGATCGGGACATTATCCTCAACCTGCCCACCACGGTGGAACGGTCAACGCCGAATGTTTACGCCGATCAGATTGAATGGTTCTCGCGTAATATTTCCCGCCGTGAATTCGTTACTATCTCCGCACATAACCACAATGATCGCGGTACCGGTGTGGCCACTACCGAACTGGCGTTGATGGCCGGCGCGGACCGTGTTGAAGGTTGCCTGTTTGGCCACGGGGAGCGTACCGGAAATGTTGATCTGATTACCGTTGCTTTGAACCTGTACTCTTCGGGTGTGGATCCAGAATTGGATCTATCCGATATTGACGGAATCCGACGCACGGTTGAAAAAGTTACGTCAATGGAAGTACCGCCGCGTACCCCGTACGGAGGCGAACTAGTGTACACCTCGTTCTCGGGATCACATCAAGACGCGATTAAGAAGGGCTTCGAGAAGCGTGCTGCAGCGGTTGCCGCTGCAGGTGGCGATGAAAATGCGGTTCCATGGGAGATGCCATATTTGCCGATTGACCCGAAGGACGTGGGCCGTAATTATGAGGCCATCGTGCGGGTGAACTCGCAGTCCGGTAAGGGCGGTGTGGCTTATTTGCTGTCTTCCACTCGGGATTTGGATTTGCCGCGTCGTTTGCAAATCGAGTTCTCTGGTTTGGTGAAAAAGTATACGGATCGTTTCGGTGGGGAAGTAACCGCCGATGAACTGTGGCAAATCTTTGCTGACGAATACCTGCCTTATACTGCCGCGGAAGGTCTCAAACCATGGGGCCGTTACGGCCTGCGCGGAGCTACTGCCACGACCGCTGGCGAAGGCGAAGAAACCGTTATCACGGTAACCATGAAAGAGCTGCAAGATGATGGAAACTACAAGGATTTCACCATCGCTTCGACTGGAAATGGGCCGATTGACGCTTTCACGAAGGCACTGGCAAAGAAGGGTATTACCGTTAAGGTACTCGACTATGTTGAGCATGCACTATCAGCAGGGGGAGACGCCAACGCGGCCACCTATGTTGAAGCGGAAGTAAACGGCGAGGTACTTTGGGGCGTTGCTATCGACCCATCGACCATGACGTCTTCATTCAAGGCAATTATTTCGGCGGTTAACCGCGCGCTTCGTTAGGAGCATCGGATAACCGATGAAAACCTACCGTGATGAGGCGATCGTGCTTCGCTCCTATGATATTGGCGAAGCCGATCGCGTCATCACTCTTTTGACACGTCAATACGGCAAAGTCCGTGGGGTCGCAAAAGGCGTGCGCAAAACAAAGTCCCGTTTTGGTGGCCGTTTAGAGCCATTTTCGATGGTAGATGTTCAACTGTATCGGGGCAAAACCCTTGATACGATCACTCAGGTAGAAATTCTCAACCAATACGGGCGCACGATTGTGCGTAGCTACGACGCCTATACGGCGGCCTCGGCGATCGTAGAGCTTGCGGATCGGTTGCATCCGGAAGAATCTGAAGCCGACGCCGAACAATTTGCTTTGTTACACGGAGCTCTTCATGCAATCGCCACCGACGCCCATGCGCCTGAACTGGTGCTCAATTCTTATATGCTCCGGGCGATGGCGTTCGCTGGTTGGGCGCTGTCGGTATTCGAATGTGCCCGATGTGGTGAGAACGGACCGCATCATGCGCTATCAATACACGTTGGGGGAGCGGTATGCGAAAACTGCCGACCGCCCGGTGCCACCATCCCAACTGTTGAAACATGGCAATTATTAGGCGCTCTTCTCGCCGGGGATTGGACGATAGCGGATGTCTCACTGCCGCCGGCTCGCAAAGCATCCGGCGCAATTATCGCCGCCTATGTGCAATGGCATCTAGAACGCCAGGTTAAGTCTTTGCGCTTGATAAGACCAGAGTAGAATCAACGTATGGAACGTATTATCGCCCAGCCCCATGATCCGATCGCACCGCCGTCAACCGGGCTAAAACCGCCGGAAATTCCAGACGATTTAGTACCCAAACATATCGCTATTGTGATGGACGGTAACGGACGTTGGGCTAATTCGCGGGGTTTGCCGCGCACCGAGGGACACCGTGCCGGGGAAGACGCCCTTATGGACGTGCTTGCCGGAGCTATCGAAATCGGCGTACAAACAGTGTCGGTGTATGCGTTTTCAACTGAAAATTGGCGCCGATCCCCAGCTGAAATAGCGTTCCTGATGAATTATTCACGTGAAGTGATTCGGCGTCGTCGTCATGAACTTGATGACTGGGGGGTCAAAATCCTATGGTCGGGTCGTCTGCCGAGGTTATGGCCTTCGGTAGTACGTGAACTACAGGCAGCTGAACGCCTGACTAGGTATAACTCGACCTTGACGCTGAACTTTTGCACAAATTATGGCGGGCGCGCCGAGATCACGGATGCGGTAAGTGCACTGGCTGAAGACGTAGCCGCCGGGAAACTTAACCCGCGCAAGATTACCGAAAACGTGTTCAACTCCTATATGTATCAGCCACACCTTGGTGATGTAGACCTGTTTATTCGTTCCGGCGGTGAGCAACGGACATCCAATTTTATGGTCTGGCAATCGCCGTATGCTGAGCTCATGTTTATTGACGAACCATGGCCAGATGTGGACCGCAGTGTGCTGTGGCGTTGCATTACCAATTATGCGCGGCGGGACCGGCGTTTCGGTGGAGCAGTGGACAAGGTAGCTAAAGATAAAGTGCTCGGAGAATAAGCAGGTACGGGCCAACATGAAACCCGGCTTGGGCATGTCCGATGGCTACAGTAGACTAAGGCCATGTTGCAACGAATCGATTTGCGTGGACGTAAACTAACCCGAAATGAACTGAATGCCGTATTACCGCGTGCTGAGGTTGATATTGACCGTGCCCTTGACGTCGTCGGCCCTATTTTGGAGGCTGTGCGTCAACGAGGCGCCGTAGAATTGCGAGATTTAGCTGAAAAGTTTGATGGCGTGCGTCCGGAACACCTGCGCGTTCCACAAGCCGCACTTGATCGGGCAGAAGCTGAACTAGCCCCAGAATTACGGGAAGCCATTGAGCTGTCCATTGAACATAACCGGATTGGCCACGAAGCCCAAGTGCCGGTGGAAAAGTCGACCCAGATTGTGCCGGGAGGCGTTGTTCACCAGCGCTGGATTCCCGTGCGGCGCGTAGGACTATATGTTCCGGGCGGATTAGCAGTTTACCCCTCATCGGTGGTGCACAATGTCGTAGCTGCACAAGTTGCCGGTGTGGAAGCCATTGCGTTGACTTCTCCGCCACAAAAAGAATTCGGCGGATTGCCGCATCCGACTATTCTGGCTGCGTGCAAACTGCTCGGAATTACCGAAGTGTACGCGGTAGGCGGTGCTCAAGCTATTGGTATGTTTGCCTACGGGGCTGCCGGAGAGCCTGGAACAAGTGACGACGATGTACTGTGCGAACCCACTGATGTAGTCACCGGACCGGGAAATATTTACGTAGCTGCGGCCAAACGGGCAGTACACGGCGTCGTGGGAATTGATGCGGAAGCCGGAACTACCGAAATCGGTATTATTGCCGACGCCGATGCGAACCCTGCGTATGTTGCCGCCGATATGCTGAGCCAAGCCGAACACGATCCGGCGGCAGCATCAGTACTGTTCACCGATTCGGTCGAGTTTGCGGACGCGATGGAGCGTGAGCTCATCGCCCAAACTGAAACCACCAAGCATTCAGCGCGGGTAAAAACTGCGCTGTCCGGGCCACAGTCCGGTATCGTGCTCACTGACGATCTGGCACATTCGATAACGGTAGCGAATGCGTATGGTGCTGAGCACCTTGAGATTCATACAGCAAATGCTGCTCAGGACGCTCGTCAGATTACGAATGCTGGAGCAATTTTTGTTGGTCCGTATACGCCGGTGCCATTGGGTGACTATATGGCTGGATCGAACCATGTGCTTCCCACCGGGGGCACTGCGCGTTTTGCTTCCGGGCTAAATGTCACCGCATTTATTAAATCAGTGCAGGAAATCGAATACACCTACGAGGCAATGGCTTCCATGTACGGGCCTTTGCGTGCGATTGCTGATGATGAGGATCTGCCTGCTCACGGCGATGCACTTCAAGTACGCATCGAAGCTGAAGAAAATTAACAAGACCATTAATTTAACCCGTAACAAAACCCGGCAAGTGACATACTTGCCGGGTTTTGCTTGAAAATGCGGTGTTTGACCTCGGTTAGCGTGGAATCAGCCGGTTATTAAAGCAACCACGGCACCCACTCCATACGTGACGGCCATTGCGATATTACCCCACAGGATATTGCGCCAAGTTGCCGGAATAATTGGGGCACCACCTAGTTTTGCAGACACCGATCCGGTTACTGCAAGGGCAATTGAAACTGCTATGACGGTGAGTGTCGGAGCGATTGCGGTAGGGGAAAGCAAAATAGCGAATAAAGGAATAATTGCACCCAGTATGAATGCGAACATTGAGGCCCATGCCGCATGCCACGGATTGGTGAATTCTTCGGCGTCAATTCCGTATTCGTAGTGGACGTGTGCCGCAACCGGATCTTCACTCGATAATTCACGCGAGACTTGTAAAGCAAGTTTGCGTGAAATACCCGAGCCGGCGATCAACCCGGCAAGCCGTAGCTCTGCTTGGCGAGGATCATTAGCAACATCTGAACGTTTTTTAGCAACAGCAGCGCGTTCTGCATCACGTTGTGTAGAAACTGACACGTATTCGCCCGCCGCCATTGACAGTGCTCCGGCAACCAGTCCGGCAACGCCAGAGATTAAAAGTGTATGGCTCGAAGCCGCTGCGCCTGATACTCCCATGACGATACCGGCCGTTGACACAATACCGTCATTTGCTCCAAGCACTCCGGCGCGCAACCAATTGAGCCGGGAGCCGAGGAAATCTTGCCCGACTGCAATAATCTCAAAGTCGTCTTCGCAGTGTTCATTGCTAGTAGTTTTTATGGAACTCATTATGGGCTCCTTTGCTAATCAAATACGATCGTTCTATTTCCTACACTAGGTAGGTATTGTCGAATGCGGTAGCAAGGTAAGGCGATCCTGAAGAAGGCAAGGCAAGCCTGAACTAGGTTGCAGAAGTCTCATTAGAGGAGTCCCGAAGTTGCGTATTTGCGCCTAGAATAGAAGAAACTTTATGTAAAGGAGAGGCAATGAGCCAAGCACTGGCATCCAAGAAAAATGTGGTTTTAGTTGGCGTTGACGGATCTGCGAGCTCGCGGCGCGCGGTTCGCGTAGCTATAGATGAGGCAATGCGCCGTGACGCCACTGTGCATATGCTCTACGCTATTCGTCCGCTCTACGGTTTGACGGGCCTAGATCCCACGCAAGACGAAGAAGAAATGTCGGAATACCGTGGAAATCTGGACAAGTACATTGCCCGGATGGAACGGGAAAACCCGGGTGTGAAGATCACCTCGGAGATTACGATTGAAGCACCGGCCTATGCTCTGGTCAAAGCCTCCCACCATGCCGATCTGATGGTGCTGGGCGGACGTTCACATAATCCGCTGGCGGGAATGGTTCTTGGCTCGGTTACTAACAAGGTACTTCCGTACTCGGCTTGCCCGGTTATTGTCTCGCATGATCGTGAGCATGTCGCCAATGGTCCGGTTATCGTCGGTATGGCACCGGAAACCGGTTCGCCCAACGCGGTACGTTTCGCTTTTGAAGAAGCCTTGCTCCGTGACAATGATCTGAAGATTATCTCCGGGCGTCAGCACACCTCGGTGACCGCGTCGCTTCTGCGTTCGCGTACTCGCCGCCAGCGTGTGGACGATGCAAACGCCTACGCGGCCTTACGCAATACCAAGGCAGTGGAGGAGATTGCTAAAGACTACCCGGATGTTAACTACGAAATCATCATCGTGCCCGATCACGCTGCTGATGTGCTAGTGGATAAGTCCGATGAAGCATCGATCACCATTGTTGGTACGCAAGGTTCGCTCACCCCGAGCGGTTTGATCGGTTCGGTTTCCCTAGCTGTTCTGCGTGAAGCACCGTTGGTGGTTGTTGTCCCGGAAAATACTGACGAGGACTAAATGGCACGGCTTCCTTTTCGTGAAGACCTTGCAGGATTAAAGCCGTACGGAGCCCCACAACTTGATGTTCCGGTGTTGCTGAACGTAAACGAGAATCCGTTCGCACCATCGGCAGAACTCGTTGCAGATATTGCGCGCCGGGTTAGCGAAGCCGCAAAAGGACTTAACCGTTACCCGGAGCGTGACGCTGTCGAATTGCGTGGCGCATTGTCTGAGTACCTTGCTGAGGAATCTGGGGTGCGCCTGCCTTGGGAACAAATCTGGGCGGCTAATGGTTCGAATGAAATCATGTTGCATATCCTGCAGGCTTTCGCTGGCCCGGGCAGGGTAGTAGCATCGTTCCTTCCTAGCTACTCGATGTATCCCGAATATGCACGTGATACTTTCTCATCATGGGTGGCGGGCAAACGTAACCCAGATTTTTCGATTAACCTCGACGAAGTTAACAGGGTATTCAACGATTACCGGCCGGCTGTGGTGTTATTGGCCTCTCCCAATAATCCAACCGGCACTGCGTTGGATAGCGATGAACTTATCGCGATACTGGATGCTTCCCAAGGTATGGGCCCGCGTATCGGCTCCGAAGCGACATCGCCGATTATTGTGGTGGATGAAGCTTATGGAGAATTCCGTCGGGAAGGCGTTGCGAGTGCTCTGGAGCTACTTGACCGTTACCCGAATCTGATCGTGTCGCGCACCATGTCAAAAGCTTTTGGTGCGGCCGGTCTGCGTTTGGGATACATGGCAGCGAGCCGCGAAATCATTGACCAGATCATGGTAGTTCGGCTGCCATATCATCTGTCAGCGGTTACCCAAGCAACCGCACTGGCTGCTCTTGACCACCGTTCAGCTCTCAAACAGCAAGTACAGCTCCTACGTGAAGAGCGTGACCAACTTGCCACAGACCTTGCCTCGCTCGGCCTGGACACTGCACCATCGGATGCGAACTTTGTTATGTTTGGGACGTTCGATAATCGCAGTGCCGTGTGGCAAGGGCTACTCGATCGTGGTGTACTTATTCGAGAAGTAGGTCCAGCTGGATGGCTACGTGTCAGTGTTGGCACACCTGAAGAAAATCAGCGGTTTATGACCGCACTGAAGGAGGTACTCGGGCGATGAACGCACCGCGTATTGGACGTTTTGAGCGTTCAACCAGTGAATCAACGATTTCGGTCGAAATGAACCTTGACGGCACCGGTCAAGCTGATATTTCTACAGGTGTTCCTTTTTATGACCATATGCTCACCGCACTGTCGAAGCATTCGTTGATTGACATTACGGTACGCGCTAAAGGCGATATCGACGTGGATGTGCATCATACGGTGGAAGATACTGCTATCTGCCTTGGGCATGCTTTTAAAGAAGCACTCGGTGATAAGCGGGGGATTGCACGTTTTGGTGACGCGTTGGTTCCGCTTGATGAGGCTTTGGCGCGCGCGGTCGTGGACGTTTCCGGGCGCTCTTATGTGGTACACCGGGGCGAACCAGAAGCTCAGGTTTTCCACCTGATCGGCGGACACTACACCGGGGCCATGACTCGTCATGTTTTTGAATCCTTTGCTTACAATGCAGGGATTTGCCTACATGTGGAACTGGTCTATGGACGCGATCCACACCATATTGTGGAAGCACAGTTTAAGGCGCTTGCCCGTGCGCTACGTGCGGCAGTAGCACCCGATGCCCGCGTGAGCGGAGTGCCCTCCACAAAGGGTGCTCTGTGAGCTCGCGTTACGTTATTCTGACGCCGTTCCCACAGGCAGACGTGGTGGCGGCAGTTCTTAAACTGCGCCGAATTGATGCTGACGTAGTGGCAACGGCGTCAGGAACCGTAGTAGTTGGTGACGTGCCGGAAAAAGAAATCACTGATTGGGATATTTCTGAACTGCTCGGTGCTGATCCAACGGTTCCAGAAGTAACTAAAGACACTGATGACGCCGATATTTCAGGTGACCCGGATGCGGTAGCAGCAGTGTTGTCCAAACTTTCGGCCTATGGTGTGGTGCTCTTTAATGTTAAAACCGGCGAAGATGTGGGCCTAGAGACTGGAATCTCCGGTGTTGTTAACGCCTATCGAGTACTCGATGGTAAACGTGGTGAGGAAATACCTGCCGGATTATTGCTCAACACCTTGGATCCAGCTATTGAACGGATCGTGTTAGGCACGGACCCGCTGGAGGAAATATCGCCAACAATTCATGGCGAAGACGTAACCGAATCGGTTCTGCACCGTATTTTCCGGCGTCGTACCCAAAGACGTGACGTCCCACGCGGTAATGCGGCGATTAAATGGAAAGACAACGTAGCTGAACAACCCGGCGACACTCCAGACGAAGCTGACGGAAAGGATGCACAGTGACCATTGTCGTATTGAATGCCGGCACTGGAAATGTGCGTTCGGTGGTGCGTGCTCTGGAACATGTGGGCGCCGAGGTTAATTTGACTACTGACCCGGAGGCGATTCTTAACGCGGACGGGCTTCTCGTGCCGGGTGTGGGAGCTTTCGAATCAGTCATGCAAAAACTGCGTAGCTTGCGTGCTGACCGGCTGATCGAACGACGTTTATCTGGCGGGCAACCGGTTTTGGGTATTTGCGTTGGTATGCAAGTAATGTTCGATCAGGGGACTGAACACGGCACCCATCAGGGGTTAGGACAATGGCCCGGTTCAGTTGACAAACTTCAAGCCCCGGTTGTGCCGCATATGGGCTGGTCACGGGTAGATGCCGCACCTGGAACTCAGCTACTTGCTGGCCTAGACGGAGAGCGATTCTACTTTGTCCACTCGTATGCGGTTCAAACTGATCCCACGGTAGCGATGGATATAAACCAAGACTTGTTCGAACCACCACTGGTCTCTTACGCGACCTATTATCAACCTTTTGTGGCTGCAGTGGAAAATGGCCCACTAACTGCCACACAATTTCATCCCGAAAAATCCGGTGAAGCCGGATTCCAAGTTCTAGCTAATTGGCTAGACATGATTGCCTAAGGAAAACCATGAGTAAACCACTTGAACTGCTACCTGCTGTCGATGTTGTTAATGGACAGGCTGTACGTTTGCATCAGGGCGAAGCCGGAACCGAGACGGTTTACGGCAAGCCGGCCGACGCCGTTGCGAACTTTGCGGAAGCTGGCGCTTCATGGATTCACCTCGTTGACCTTGACGCCGCGTTTGGTCGTGGCTCAAACTACGATCTGCTCGCCGGAATCATCGCAGATTTCCCACAGATTCGGATTGAGCTTTCGGGTGGTATCCGGGACGATGCCTCTCTTGAGCGTGCTATTAACGCAGGTGCCACCCGGGTAAATCTCGGAACCGCAGCCCTAGAGAACCCGGACTGGACTGCCCGGGCTATTGCCGAATACGGCGACAAGATTGCCGTTGGTATGGATGTGCGCGGCGAAACTCTTTCCGCCCGCGGCTGGACCCGCGATGGTGGGAATCTATGGGAAGTTCTTAAGCGGCTAGAAGACGACGGTTGCCCGCGTTACGTCGTCACTGATGTGACCAAGGACGGCACGTTGAAAGGCCCGAATGTGGAGCTATTGCGTAAGTTCTGTGCGGCCACTGATAAACCGGTTGTAGCCTCTGGTGGTGTTTCTTCCCTTGATGATTTGCGGGCATTACGTGAGTTGACGGATATCGGAGTGGAAGGTGCAATTGTGGGCAAGGCGTTGTATGCCCAAGCGTTCACCATTCACGAAGCCCTTGAAGTGGCTGAAGGATAAGCTATATGGCTGAACCAACTAAGTTCCTGGCAGACAACCCTTTTGCTGGCGACCTTGGTGAACTCAAACCCGAACTAGCGGCCGCTTTTGAAGCCCCCGCCGACCAGCGGGTGGAAGCTATTGTGGCCGCACTGGGGCGAGTCATAATACCGGTGTTGCCGCATGCTCATCCGGGAGCAGAAAAGGATCCGGACGGGTGCCCAGATTCCGATCTACTTCAGGTGGATTTCCCTGGTGGGCGGCAAGCAACTCCGGTCTTTTCTTCAGCGGAAGCATTAGCTACATGGAATCCGAACGCTCGTCCGGTTCCGATGGCTATTCAGCAAGTGGCGGTAGCAGCCTTGAAAACCGGCACCGGGCTTATCACTCTTGACCACGATCAAGATACGTGCACATGGTTGGGACGGACTGCGGTAATCGCGCTGGCAGTTGAAGGGCCGTGGCGTGCACCTTGGGCGGACTTAGAAATTCCGCGTCGTATTTCTGAAAAGATCGGTGGTGAGCTTGCCGGTTTTCATGGGGTTGCAATTAAACCGGGCCAGCGCGGTGAGTCAATTGTCGAAATCGCGATCAATCCCGGGGCGAGCGACGCCGAAATGATGAATATCGTGCAGACGGTTGCGGCAGTGATCGGTTCGGAAGAATACGTTCGAGCGCGTCTGGACCTTGTCGAATTGCGGCCTGTTCCGGCGTCGAACGTGTGAAAACTCACCGGGGAAATGCTGCTGATGAGGCGGGCGTCCCTTGGGAAATACTCGTAAAACTGGTAAACTTAGCGATTGACCGACCGGCATAAGGCCGGAACGCAAGCGGAGAAATCCCACCTGGGTCCCACAGGGACCGGGTTATGAGAATACGGCAATATCCGTATGCCCTCTGGACTCCGTGCGCGTCGCATGTCGAAGTAAGAGGAGCTATTATCAACGAGCCAAGAGTCAACGATCGTATCAATGTGTCCGAAGTGCGTCTTGTTGGACCTGGAGGAGAACAGGTCGGCGTAGTGCGCGTGGAGGATGCGCTTCGCCTCGCTCGCGAAGCAAACCTTGATCTTGTTGAGGTGGCCCCGAATGCGAAACCGCCCGTTGCCAAGCTGATGGACTACGGCAAATTCAAGTACGAGGCAGCTCAAAAAGCCCGCGAAGCACGGCGCAACCAGGCCAATACGCAACTTAAAGAAATCCGTATGGGCCTGAAAATCGACCAGCATGACTACGAAACCAAGTTGAGGCGCATTATTAAGTTCCTTAACGATGGTGACAAGGTCAAGGTTCAGTTGCGTTTCCGCGGTCGTGAGCAGTCGCGTCCTGAAATGGGAGTCCGTTTGATGGAGCGTGTGGCCGAGGATACCGCTGATGACGGTACCGTCGAATCCGCACCGCGGGTAGATGGCCGAACCATGGTTATGGTTCTGGCGCCTATCCGCCGTAAGTCTGAAGCGAAATCAGACCAGCGGCGTCGGCGGGAAGCCGAGCGGAGGAATCGTCGGGCTGAAGAAGCACGCCGCGCGCAGAAGAACGCGGATCGGATCGCTTCTAAAGCCAAGGGCGGCAACAGCTAAATTACCTAGACACGCTGACACGAACCGCTTCCGCTAGGAAGCCAGATTATCGCTGTGTAAACAGTATTGAGGGAAAATAATGCCAAAGATGAAGACGCACTCCGGTGCGAAGAAGCGGTTCAAGGTGGCATCGGAAATCAGGTAGTCGCCACGGATCCATTCGGTCAGCGAATCACCGACCACCGGGA
>JAAYWS010000132.1 GCA_012516575.1 Actinomycetaceae bacterium | reverse complement strand
ATTTGAAATTAGGGAAAATCGAACTATCCGCAGATAGTCTTCGGATAGTTCGATTTTCCCTAATTTGGAGAGCCGAGGGAGCGCGAAAGCGGGGCTGAGCCGGCTAGCGCGCGGGGCTGAGCCTGCTAGCGCGCGGGGCTGAGCATGCTAGCGCGCGGGTTTGAGCCGCCACCGCTTAGCTGAGCATGCTAGCGCGCGGGTTTGAGTCGGCTAGCGCGCGAATGCCTCATCGAGCAGGATTTGAGCTTGCTCCTGGTGGATATTGTTCAACCCGGTAGCTGTTGAAGCTGCTGCCGGACGCGATACCCGACGCACGCTAATACCCATCTCAGGGAACATCTCCAGCGCGAAGTGTGGCCATGCGCCCTGGTTCGCCGGTTCATCTTGGACCCACAACAGTTCCGCATTCGGATACTTAGCAAGTTCACGAGCCAGCTCCTCTACCGGGTTCGGGTAAAGCTGTTCGAGCCGGATAATCGCAGTGGAGGTGTCACCGTCTTTATCACGGCGTGCGAGCAGATCGTAGTAGATCCGCCCGGTACACATCATTACCCGGTTGACGTTCAGATCTGAACGGGATTCACCGATCACCTTTTGGAAAGTGCCAGTAGTGAAATCCTCGACTGAAGAGGCGGCAGCTTTGCGACGCAGAAGTTGCTTTGGCGTGAACGCAATAAGCGGCTTCCGCGGGCGGTTGTACGCTTGCTGACGCAACATATGGAAGTGATTAGCCGGGGTAGAGGGCTGGACCACAAGCATATTGTCTTCCGCACACATCTGCAGATACCGCTCAATACGCGCCGAGGAATGATCAGGTCCTTGGCCTTCATATCCATGCGGCAACATGAGCACTAATGAAGAAGATTGCTTCCACTTTTGCTCAGCGGAGGAAATAAACTCATCGATGACGGTTTGTGCACCGTTCGCGAAATCTCCGAACTGAGCCTCCCAAATAACGAGCGCATCAGGACGCTCCACCGAATAGCCATATTCGAAAGCCATAATTCCGTATTCGGACAGTGCCGAATCATAAATCGCAATCGGGGCTTGATCATCTGTTAAATGAGCTAAAGGCGTCCATTCGGCACCCGTCGCGTTACAGTGCGCTACAGCATGACGTTGAACGAAAGTGCCACGACGCGAATCCTGACCGGACATCCGCACCGGCACGCCCTCAATCAGCAACGAACCGAAAGCGAGCAATTCACCAAATCCCCAATCAATATCGCCATTGGCGGCCATCTTATTGCGCCGCTCGAACAGTTGGGTAACCTTCTTGTGCGGGGTGAAATCTTCTGGTGGGTTGACATGAGCGGCACCGATTCGGGCAACAACCTCCGGTGAGATCGCAGTTTGCCAACCGATCATAGCGCCGGCGTCTTCTTCCTGAGACTGTGGGCGGCCCAAGTCTTGGGAGGCCTGCTCTGCAGACACAGTACCCCGGTCAGTTTCCCGAACCGCATCCAATGCTTCGGAAAGCGTATTTTCATATCGTTTGTCGAGCTCAGCAACTTCCGCAGCTGTCATATCGCCACGACCAACCAGCGCTTCTTGGTAGAGCTGACGGGTTGTCTTATGCGAATCAACAAGCGAGTACATAATTGGTTGGGTCATCGACGGATCGTCGCCCTCATTATGGCCACGACGACGGTAGGAAATAATATCGAGAATAACGTCCTTCTTGAACTCTTCGCGGTACTTCTGTGCCAGCTTCGCCATCCGGACCACAGCCTCCGGATCGTCTCCGTTGACGTGGAAGATCGGAATCTGCAAGCCCTTGGCAATATCCGTGGTGTACCGCGTAGAGCGGGAATTGGACGGACCGGTAGTAAAGCCGATTTGGTTGTTCACAATAATGTGGACGGTTCCACCGGTCTTATAAGCCGGGAGCTGAGAGAAATTGAAGACTTCCCACACCACACCCTGGCCTGAGAAAGCCGCGTCGCCGTGGATCAGAATCGGCAGAACCGGATAGAAATCTTCGTCGGCGATAGGTGAAACATCCTGCTTCGCCCGGACAATGCCCTCAAGTACACCGTTTGCAGCTTCCAAATGCGAAGGATTAGCAGCAATGTAGACGCCGATCTTCTCACCAGCCGGCGAAGTGTAGGTACCTTCAGTACCCAAGTGGTACTTCACGTCACCCGAACCTTGTTGCATTCCCGGTTCCATTCGGCCGTCGAATTCATTAAAGACTTGCCCGTAAGACTTACCAGCAATATTCGTCAGCACGTTCAGACGTCCGCGATGGGCCATACCAATAGCGACTTCGCTCAGCCCGTCTTCGGTAGCGCCTTCGAGAATCGCGTCAAGCGCCGGAATCAGCGACTCACTACCTTCTAATGAGAAGCGCTTTTGACCCACATACTTGGTCTGCAAGAACGTCTCGAAGGCTTCTGCTTCCGAGAGCTTGTTCAAAATATGCTTACGCTGCTCGGACGTCGGCGGAATAACCGGCCGCTCCAAACGTTTCTGGAACCACCGGCGCTGGATCGGGTCTTGAATATGCATGTATTCAATACCCACATTGCGACAGTAAGTTTCACGCAGTTGTTCTAAAATTTCACGCAAGGTCAAATGCGATGAATGCGCGAAACCTCCGGTGGGGAAGGACCGATCCAAATCCCACACGGTCAAACCGTAGGAAGCCAATTCCAAATCTGGATGACGGCGAATATGGAAAGAGAGCGGATCGACGTCGGCAATCAGGTGTCCACGTTGCCGGTAAGCGTGGATAAGCTCCGCAATACGCGCCGGTTTGCCCAGTTCGCGTTGGGCGTCGTATTCGACGTCTTTCACCCAAACGAAGGGCTTGTACGGAACACGTAGCGAGGTGTAAACACGCTCGTAGAAGTCGTCAAGGCCCAGCAGTTTCTTTTCCATTAGTGCTAGGAAACGGCCCGAAGTTGCGCCTTGAATAACGCGGTGATCGTAGGTAGAAGAAATATGGACCACCTTTGATACGCCCAAACGTGCAATACGCTCTTCAGCGGTACCTTGGAATTCCGGTGGGTAAACCATAGAACCCACGCCCACAATTAGGCCCTGGCCTTGCATGAGACGAGGCACTGAGTGGGTGGTGCCAATACCGCCCGGGTTGGTCAAAGTAACCGTGGTTCCTTGATAATCAGCCATCCCGAGTTCGCCGTCACGTCCGCGCTTTACCAGATCCTCGTAGGCGTTAACGAACTCTGCGAAGGTCATGGTTTCGGCGGCTTTAATTGAAGGCACCACAAGCGTGCGCGTGCCGTCCGGTTTGGCTACGTCGATAGCAATACCAAGGTTGACGTCGGCAGGCTTAACAAGCGTGGGCCTACCTTTTTCATCAAGCTTGTAGGAGTAGTTCATCTCGGGCATCTCTGTCAAGGCTTCGACGAGGGCGTAGGCAATGAGGTGAGTGAAGGAGATCTTACCGCCGCGTGCGGAGGCTAGGTATTTGTTAATAACCGTACGGTTATCGAAAAGCAGCCGGGCAGGCATGGCGCGGATTGAGGTCGCGGTAGGAATCTCAAGAGAGGTATCCATGTTTTTCGCCAGCCCACGCTCGATTCCCTTGAGCATGACGAATTCGTCGTCATCTTGCCCTAAAAGCCCGTCAGCTTTCGGCTTGAAATCAAACTTTTTCGCGTAGGGTGTGAGTGCTGGACGTGCCGCGGACCGAGGCCGGGGTGGCAAGTCCGGACGGGTGACATTCGACTCGAAGGCCTTGCGCGCCTCACCTGCCGGAGCCTCGACGTCGTTGTCGGAAATAAACGGAAGAGCTTCAGCGGCCGGGTTTGGTTGCCGCCCCTCAGCTTCCCAACGCCGAAAAAGATCGGCCCATTGCGGACCGACTTGTGAATTGCCGGCTAAATATGCGGCGTAAAGATCCTCAACAAAACCTTGGTTTGCTCCGAAGTCATCGGATGGGGTGGACGACACTGTCTTCTGCCTCACTCACACGTAGGAATAGGTAACTCCAGTTTAGAGACGAACGTCCTAGCAAAGCTAGTTTTTCTCGCGAAAAACGGCCAATACGACGTGAATTTCGGGGAGAGCTTAATCTCAGTAAAGATTCATCTACCGCACTACCAAAACCGAGTACATCACGAGCCGCGTTCGTATCTGGAAGCAATAATCTTAGTCGACTACGATGGCGAGTATGTACCGATATTATCGCGGTGATCAACAGTGGTAGTTGATGCCATATTTTTAGGAATCGGCCTTGTGCTGATTGTCGGCAATGCGATTTTCGTGGCGGCCGAATTCTCGCTTGTTGCCCTCGACCCAGCAACGGTTGGTGCCAAAGCCGAGGCGGGCGATCCGAAAGCCGCCAAGGCACATAAAGCGCTTCGTAACCTTTCTCTGCAGTTATCCGCCTGCCAAGTAGGTATTACCCTGACAACTATTCTGCTTGGTTACGTCGCCCAAGCGCCGCTTCAACGTATTTTTGAAAGCTGGCTGGACAATACTGGTATGGCCACGGCCGCCTCGGTTGCCACCGCAGTAGCCCTCGCGTTTATCGTGGTCAACTTGATGTCCATGGTATTCGGCGAATTAGTACCGAAAAATATGGCTCTGGCTGAGCCTATTCAAGCAGCTGCGCTAGTATCACTGCCGCTACGGACCTTCACGGTTATTTTCAAGCCGCTAATTGTGGGAATGAATAATGCGGCGAACTGGATTTTGAAGCGTTTCGGTGTTGAAGCCGCCGAGGAACTTTCCGGAGCGCGTTCAGCAACCGAGCTGTCTTCGTTGGTACGGCGTTCGGCCGAGAAAGGAACCCTCGACGTTTCTACCGCGCGTTTGCTCACGCGCTCAATCGGGATCGGCGAGCTCACCGCCGTCGACATTATGACTGACCGCGGGCGAATGAACTATCTAACCACGGACGCGACCGCCGCGGACCTCGTGGAGCTTTCGCGTACTACCGGCCATTCCCGTTTCCCAGTATTAGCAGACGATATGGAAGAAGTACGCGGATTCGTATCATTGCGCCGAGCGATTGCAATCCCGTATGAGCGGCGTGCAGAAGTCAACATCACTTCCTCTTCGCTGATGACCGAAGCTCCACGCGTCCCAGAAACTTTACAGCTGGCTCCGCTACTGGTTCGGCTACGTGAAGAAGGTCTGCAAATGGCCGTCGTAGTGGACGAATACGGTGGAACGGCAGGCATCGTCACCCTCGAAGACGCCGTCGAAGAAATTATTGGGGACGTGGCCGACGAGCACGACCGGCGTCGTACCCGCACCTGGGTGCTCGCAACCGGAGAGCGGCTCGTGCCTGGACTGATGCGCCCCGACGAAATCTCCCGCGAATTCGGGATCGATATTAACGACGACGGCCCGTGGGAAACCTTGGGCGGCTGGATTATGGCGGGCTTGGGTAAAATCCCCGAAGTTGGCGACACCTACACCGAAGGCGACGTGGTTGCGATTGTGGAAAAGATGGATGGTCGGCGCGTAGCAACCGTCCGTTTAATCACCAGCACCGACGAGATCGCCGCCGAGGAATCAGCGGCGCGCGGTGTGAACGGCGAGGCACGTGATACAACGACGGCGGAGGGCGAGCGATGAATATTTGGCTAGCTCTGTCGATCACCATTGGTTTGCTTGCGGTGAATGCGTTTTTTGTGGGGGCCGAGTTTGCGGTGATGGCCGCGCGGCGCTCGCGGATTGAGCCGTTGGCAGACGCGGGAAAGAAATCCGCAAAAACGGTCCTGTACGCCTTGGAAAATGTCACCTTGATGCTGTCGACGTGCCAGCTGGGGATTACCGTGTGTTCAGTGGCTCTTGGCGCGCTGTCTGAGCCGGCGATTGCGCATGCGATTGAAGGCCCGTTGGTGCAGCTGGGTGTACCGGACATGATGGTCCATCCGGTTGCGATTTTCATCGCGTTAATTATCGTGGTGGCCGCGCACGTGATTTTGGGGGAGATGGTTCCTAAAAATTTAGCGGTTACGACGCCGGAGCGCGCGGCTTTGATTTTTGCGCCGCCGCTGGTGCTGATTTCTAAGATTCTTTACCCGATTGTGGCTTCTATGAACTGGGTAGCTAATCATTTCATCCGATTGTTTGGAATGGAGCCTAAGGGTGAAGTGGCCTCGGCGTTTACTGCAGACGAAGTGGCGTCAATCGTGGAAGTGTCTAAAGCTGCGGGCGTATTGAACGCGGATGTGGGTCTTATTTCTTCGGCGATTGAGTTTTCCGAATATACCGCGGGCGAGCTGATGGTTGCCGAAGATGAACTGGAAACCGTGCCTTCGTCGGTAACACCGGAAGAGTTGGAAGCCAAGGTTGCCCAAACCGGTTATTCGCGTTTCCCGGTTGCCGCGGAAAACGGCGTGCTAATCGGCTACGTGCATGTGAAAGATATTTTGGATATCAGTCCGGATAAACGTCAAGAACATATCCCTGGGTGGAAGATTCGGCGTCTTATTAACGTGGATGCGTCTGACGAAGTCGAAACCGCAATGCGGTCCATGCAACATGAAGGCGTTCATATGGCGGCTGTTACCGAAAAGATGCGGGGAGTTCAAGGCGTAATCTTCTTAGAAGATATCGTTGAAGAGCTTGTTGGCGAAGTCCGTGACGTATTGCAACGCTAGAAAAGTGTTGCTGACCTGCATAAACATGTTGCTTGCTGGTTGCGTGGCGCCTGCTTAGGGGCCGTCAGAACGCGGTACGTGGCTAGTTTCACTATCTCAAATGTTATGAAAATGTAGCTTTCGCGTTATCAAACCGTTATTATCTTAGTTGTGCCCGGCGCCGTCGGGTGATTAAGTCAAGAAACGGAAGGCGAAAAACCTTGTCTCAGCAGCGAAACTCGCAGGCGATGCGTCGTCGTTTCAAGGCTTACACTTCCGCAGCTGGCGCTTTTGTGGCAGCAGTAGCCGTCGGCATGGGCTTTGGCTCAGTGTTTACTGGTTCTGCTATCGCGAATCCGGATTCCGGCGTCGTTAATGAATCTGAGGTTGTTGAAGGAACGCCTAGTTCTTTACGTGCGACCGTGGGCGCTGCAGACACTGCGCGTTTCCGGGCTTATGAAGAGGAATACACCGGAGAAGTCTTCACCTGTGATGCTCCGACCGGTGCAACTTCGCTCGCTTCCGCGTTCTATATTGAGGGCGACTCGGTTGCCATGCCTACGCAGGCTGGTACGACGCGGTTTGCATCGCCATTTGGATACCGTTCGGATCCCTTCAACGGCACCTCGACGATGCACAAGGGCGTTGACTGGTCAGGGCCCGTTGGCACCCCAATCTACTCGGTAGCTGATGGTACGGTCGTTTACGTTGGTACCGGTCGGGAAGTTGCTCGCACTCAGAACGTCGTGGTTATCGAGCATGAAGTAAACGGTGAAGTCTTCACTTCGTGGTACATCCACATGTATTTAGACGGGATTTTTGTTACCGAAGGGCAGCAGGTTTCGGTTGGGGAGCACATTGCAAATATTGGCAATGCTGGGCGTTCCACCGGTCCGCACCTGCATTTTGAAATCCACCCGGGATCGTTCCCTGGTTTCCCGATCACTGATGCTGTAGATAACCCGGTTGATCCGATTTCGTTCCTCGCGGGTCTTGGTGCGCGTGACGTCACCAACCTGTGTGGCTAATCTGCCCAATTAATCCAGCTGTCAGTTAAGCCAGCTATCAGTTAAACCAGTTACCCTTGCTACATGGACACTGAACGGCTGTGGCATATTGGCGCTAAACCGATTGTTTTAGCGCATCGGGGTGGGGCAAATGAGGCTCCGGAGAATTCCTTAACTGCTTTTCGGCAGGCGCGCGATAAGGGCTTTCGCTATATCGAAACTGACGTGCATGCTACTAAAGATGGCGTGGCCGTTATATTTCACGATGAACATCTAGACCGGGTTAGTGACGGAACCGGGCTGATTAGTGATCATACGTGGCAGGAATTAAAAACCGTCTCGGACGAATCCGGTAATCACCCGATGCGTTTAGACGAGGTGCTCGAGGAGTTTCCGGAGCAGATTTTTAATGTAGATGCGAAGGCTGATTCCGTGGTTGATCCGCTGATCGTGACGATTGGGCGAACCGCAGCGCATAAGCAAATCTCTTTGGCATCTTTTTCGGAGCAGAGGCTAGTGCAGTTGCGTAGGTGGTTACCCGGAGTGGCTTCGTCGCTGGGAACCGGGGCGATTGCGCGACTCGTGCTTGCCGCACGGACGCCGCGGCGGGTGCGGCCGGTGGTATTAGCGGGATTGCCCGGGCCGGACCGAGGAGTAGAGGCGATTCAGATTCCGGTGGTATATGGGCGAGTGCGCTTGGCGGAGCGTCGGCTGATTGAGTTAGCTCATGAGCGTGGTTTTGCGGTTCATTTTTGGACGGTAAATGATGCGGCGACGATGGAACAGCTGTTGGATCTGGGTGCGGATGGGATTATTACCGATGAACCCACGCTGGCGCATGAAATAATCGCTGCGCGTTACTGATCTTTTGTGCGTTACTGGTTTTCGGGCGTTATTGATTTTTGTGCGTTACTGGTTTTCGGGCGTTACTGCTTTTCACGCGTTATGTGGCCGTGTGCATGCCAAATCGGCGCGGTTTTTAAGAATCGGCCCGGTTTTAAGAGCCGGTGGGGCTATTTTGTGCCTAGCGTAGTGTCTCCATGGAGGCGGATGGCGTCTAATCAGCTGTTTTTGGGGCTGTTTCAAGGCTAGAGCTATTTGAAATTAGGGAAAATCGAACTATCCGAAGACTATCTGCGGATAGTTCGATTTTCCCTAATTTGGGGAGCT
>JAAYWS010000131.1 GCA_012516575.1 Actinomycetaceae bacterium | reverse complement strand
TGGACTACTTGTCATCCTTGCTGGATAGCGTGGCTATACCTCCGATTTTCAGGGGCATCACCACCTTATCCAGCAAGGATGACGAGTTCTCCCCGGCAAAACCCGTCTCCGGCTCCAGAATTTACGCAAATAAACAGTATTATTTAGCTCTTTTTTGGGGAGCTCTTCAGCTTCGCGAAGCACAAGACAGATTCCGTGCGCAAGTGTCCACTTTTACCACCTCCAAGCCGCATATAGCGCTGGATGTGGTAAAAGTTGACACTTGTGCACAGATAGAGCTGATATCACACCAATCAGCGCCGCAACTCTAGGCTCATGGGATACAAGCGCCAGCTTTGAAGCCAGCAATTTAAGACAACCCTCTCACCTACCACTATGATGGAAATCACACGGTGTTTGGGGTGATACTTAATGGTATGGGCGCGCGATAGAACTCGTAAGCTTATTTCTGCTGCCTTTGTTGTCTTACTCGCCTTGGGCTGGGCCTCGCTAGGCATAGTTCAGGGAGCACAAGCAACCAATGTGCGGACCCAGGCAACAGTTGATGACAACACCCAAGAAATGCATTTCACTGCCACCCAACAATGCACAAACGGTAATTACGTTGCTACCTTGTCAATGGACGTCACGATTTCTCCCGTCACAAAATACCCTGTCGCGGTAGACGACACTGACTATATTGGCGCTAACGGTTCTACCTACAACTTCGATGGGAAGGCACTATCTTCCACCGACATGCTGACTGCAACAGGCACAGTAACCGTGGATCTCCAGTCCGGACGAGGACGGCCTAGTATCGCCGTTTCAATGATGGACAACTTAGACAGCCCCCATCTAGCCCCCGAATGGGTGGATTTTCAAGACGCGCCGTACGAATACACTTTTGATTTTTCTGAGAACATTGAAGTTTTGCATTACACACACTTTTACCCGGAGGCCACCGGTACCCCAGACGGTCCGTGGTGGGATTACTACTCTCCGGACCACCCCTACTACTCCATTGTGGTAGTTCCCCAAGCAGAGATTTATGACGGTACTAATACTTGTAGTCTGACCTTCAATGGGATGATCTGGGTCTATTATGATGACGGTTCTTCAACTGAACCGGATCCACCTGCACAAACACAACAGCCTCCTGCTACCGAAGAGCCGACGGCTGAGCCGACTGAGCCGGCGCCCCCGGCGCCAGAGCCCGAGCCCGAGGGCAAAGGCACCGATTGGGCGGTGGCGATTGGTTCACTAGCCGCGGTGGCCGCGGTAGCAGCGAGTTTGCTCGCCCGGCCCGGCATGGAACCAGACAGTATCCGCTATATCCTGCAAGTCTCAACCAACCAGCTAATTGTGGGTGAGGAAGAAGAAAGCATCCCGATCACAGTGTGGGCGGTGAACGCACAAGGCTCACGGTTCATAGCCCCGGACGGGCACGTACAGTTATCAGTCACCGGCCCATTCCACGTCAAACCGAACACGTCCGGTCCTCGAACACAAGCCTTTGTGTCATTTATTGGCGAGGACGCCAGCAAAGGCCTCCTTACGGAAGGCTTCCTCAATATTTCAGCTACCGCTGGCGGGATCACGATGAGCCATCGCGTAGCATTAAGAACCCCCGCAGATCCTTCCTTACAGCTCGTTCCTAGCCGCGACCCCATCCTGCGCCCAGGAACGCAGGGCGCCTACGAGCCACTGAATGTTAACGCACGCGCAGTTGACGAGCTGGGCCAACTGGTAGCCGGACGCATCGAAACAGTATGGACGTCACATTCAAACTTGTTCGAGTGCGACAATCAGGCCCTCGACAACGGGTCAACGGATATCACCGTGCGATACGTGCCAAAAGAACACCACGACTACGACGTGATGGACTGCTGGCTGGGTGTCACGTGGGTGTCGACGGACGGAAAAACCACAAAAACCGAATACCTTGACTTCGAGCTGTTCTTACCCAAATACACGATCACATGGAAGGTGATCGATGACGGCACCTACCGTTCCCCCGACGTCGTTGAAATAGACACATTGCCGGGACGGAAGGTACGGATCCGGGCCTCGCTAATCTCTGACGACGGCGGTGAAGCACCTCAAGCAGACTTCAGCTTCTCGTGTGATCCGGTGTTGACAGGAACAGCAGTAGATTTTGATGAGGCAGATTTCCAGGTGAGCGACCCGGAACAGGTTATCCCACCAGTAGAAACCACTATTGAGGTCAAAGCGTGGCCTGCCGGTAGCGTCACCAACGCTATCGGTCACGTGGTCACCCCGGGCGCCCAGAAGTTTGCGGATGCCCAAATCCCGCTGACCATTATCGAACCGTTAGTACGTGTGGAAAAGAAAAGCCCAGCCGAGCCGGTCGCGGCCGATGGCACCGGCGTCGACGTCGAACTACAACTCATCTACATCGACTCGCCAGACAATGCCGGTTACCGCGGGCCGGCGCGCGCACAAGTACTGGCCGCCGAAGATCGCGCAACGGGCACGCTCAAACCCACTGAATTTGTGCTTGCCGAACAAGATGCCGGTTCCGTCAAAGCCCAGTTGACGACGCCGGAGCTTGATTACGATCCGAACCGGACGTTCCAAGAGAAAATCCAGGTTTACCGCAATCGCACCGCCGGCGATACGACGTCGTTCGACCCGGTAGCGGAGATAGATCTGATCCCGAAGCTGGATATCGAACTAGCGACGAAGAAAAAGGGCCTCGAATGGGGCAACAAGGCCGTGGTGAAGGAGGCCAGCGAGCGGATTTCTCGGCTCACCGGTAAAGCCACGGTGGAAGTGGAGCTCGCGGGTCGGCCGAAGAAAACCTGCGAGGCGCTCTATGCTGGAATCTCGTTTTTCAAACCGGAAGACGCTCAGGAACGGTCTTGGCCCACGAACGTTTTGGGCGATTTCGATATTGCGTTGCCCGGGCTGGCCGAGGCTAACACCTTCGAGCTCAAGGATAACGACGCTATTGTGGGCGGGCTCGATAAAGATATGCGCGAGCTCATGGACGACTACGAAGGGCATGTCCGCCGCTGGAGTAGCGACAAGCCCGAAGGTCTGCCCGCCATCACTAAACCTGATCAGCTAGAAACCATCACTTACTGGCGTGAGGAGCTCCTCGAACTGCTCGCTTCTCAGGACGAAGAACTCTACGAGAGGATTTATTCCGGCACTGAACTGCTTAAAACCGCGGCAGGTTACGACTACCTGTTCGCCGAGTTGCACTACCGACTACTTGGCAACGCTAAAGACTCTCTCAGTGCCTTGTTCGGCGACTTAATCGGATGGTTGATTACTGCCACCAAATTCAACGAGACGATCGAAGGACTCACCCGCCTGGAGCGCGCCGATCTAGCAGCAGGAGTAACTGAAAAAGCTGGCGGGGCCTTGACCGCGCTGGGTAATGGTTTGCTGAAAACCCTGCGTTTCTTATTCCGGCCCATTATCAAAATATTGGATGAAATCGCGGCCAACATTCCGCAAGCCCGTTCTGCCATCACTAACCTCAAAAAGATTTGGAATGACATCGAGTCAACGAAGCTGAAGAAAACCGTCGAGTCGTTTAAACATCTCGTTAACAAGGCGATTCAATTCGTTGGCAAAGCGATCACTTTTGCGGTCACAACTTTGCGCGACCTGCTCGTAAAGATTATCGAAGTGATCGCCCAAAAACTCGCACAGGTCCCGGGCGCCACCGAAGAAGTCGCAGGCGCGTTCTACGATGCTAGCTGGGAACACTACAGTGCTGTGTGGACCACCTACGTCGCCGAATTCGTCAATAAAGGACTCGAGTTATTTAAAGTAACCGAGATCAGCGCGGGCGCGACGGCGTTTATCACTCAAATTTTTGACGCATACCCGGGCTCATCACGCAAAGCCCTCGACCGCGTCATCGGCAAAATCAACGACGTCGAAAACCTCCCCGAAGACTACGCCGCCAACCGCCGCTGGATCAGCGAAGAATATTCGCGTTACAGCCTAAAGGCAGACACGCTTCGCAAGCGCGCCGCCACGTGGCAGAAAATCACCGCCACCGTCGCGCTAGTTATCACCGTTATCCAATGCATCATCATGCTTATCGACGCCATCGCGGTCGCTCTCGAAAGAGCAGCCCAAGAAGGCGCCAAACGAGCCCTCAATATCAAACTCCCCTCCATTACGCTCTCTGGCTGGGTCGAGAACCTGCCTGCTATTCTTTCCACGGCGGGCAACGCCACCGAACTCTTCCTCCTCCTGCGCAACGCTTACGAGGTTGCCGGCGTCGGCCCAGGCGCCGTCTCCCATGTCGCTGACCAATCACCACCCCCGAGAACCCGATCATGAGTGAATTTTTAGACGCAACATCATTAGCCCCCGCGGCCCTCGCTTGGACGACGACGTTACAAGCGTGTTCGTCGGGCCCGGCGCTTATACCGTTATCTGCTACGGCCTCTGCGCTTGTGGCGCAGGCTGCGGCTTGTCCTGAGCTGGCAGACGACGCCGAGTGGATGGCCGTAATTGGCGAGACAACCGTGATTATGGGCCCCGAGTTCATGTTGACGATGAAAGCAAACGGCGATATTAGTGCGATGGCCGGGGACCGGATGTTAACTATTTACACCACGGACCAGGGCAAACGGTACCGCTTGGTGGTGGATACCGAGCTGTTTGCTGAGATGACGGTGACGCCGACCGGTGAGATTATTGACCATCACAATTTAGATGCGATTGTGGAACGCGTAGAGCGGCATATCGAGAAGGTTTTGGCTGAGATGCCTAGCGATCCGTGGGGTGAGATGGGGCCGGGGCCGGATCTTGATCTGGGCGGCGTGGGCAGGTCGAAGGTGCCGCGGGTGAAGGTGCCGCGGCCTCCGCGTGAGCCGGAAGTACCGCCGGTGCCGGAAGTGCCCCGAGCACTCAAAACCCCGCCCGTACCGGGAGCACCAACTGCTCCGCCGCCCGCGCCAGGTGTAGCTCCTGACCCTAGTGCACCGCCTGTGCAAGATACACCTCCAGTGCCGAGCGCACCGCCGCCTGCTCCTTCTACCGGCATGCCGCTCACACCAGTTGCACCGCCTCCGGTGCAGAGCAGGGCTCCCTCACCAGACACGCCTCCTGCGCCAGACATGCCTGCTGTACCGAGCGCGCCTCCTGCACCAGATGTACCTCCTGCCCCGCGTAGGGCTCCCGCACCGAGCAGGACTCCTGCACCTAGTTCACCGCCTCCTGCACCGGGTGCAGCTCCGCCGGTTGTTCCGCCACCGCCTGCCGATCTGCCAGCCGAGCCTCCACTCCCGACCACCTCGCCATCATCGCAGGTTATCTCGCCAGCCGAGCCTCCACTCCCGACTACCCAACCGTCGTCTGTCGGCCTTGACGGTCTCGGAGCAGGCGCGGATTCTTGGCAACCCACCCATGTCGTTTCCCCGGGTGGAGCCGTTTTGTTCCGCGACCCGAACGCGTCGGCCGTCCAACTTGCGGAAGATACTCCTGTTCAGCTCATCAAGACGGATGAAGAACGGGCATTGGTTGTTACCGACGCCGACGTATCCGGCTGGGTGAGCCTAAACAATCTGATCGAGTTGAAGTAGCGGCAAGTAGCTAGCTATCAAATTCTGCAGGTTACAACGCGCTATACGCGCGATTGATATGTGCGCACGCTATACGAGCGTTTGATTGGTTCGCGTAATACGAGCGGTGCTTTGTGAGAACGCCACTCCGATCGTGATTATTATTACGACTATTGACGCAAACATTCATGCTTTACTAGGCTTTTCTGTGTGGGTGAAACAGTTACCCACACGGCCTGCGGGCCGGAAAACAGAATAACTAGAACCTAGCAAATGGCAAGGAGGTGAAAGGAGTATGTTGCCACGAATGATTAGCTTTTACGAGCTGGCCGACAACCGTCGTCGTCGCGAGATCCGCGAAGAGCACTTGCGCAACGGCGTAGTCGTACCACCGGCTTTCTTCTAAAGGAAGCCATTAGATAAGAAGTCTAACGTTAGACAAAGGGGTCTGCGTTGGGCTATTTTTTTACCCATTTTCGAGCTATTTTTCTCTTTTGCCTGCCGGTCGCCCATTTCAGCCGCTATCTACTCGCACTGCACCTACTTCCTGCTCGCGCTGCGCCTGCTATCTACCGGCAACTTCCCTGCCACTTTCCGACCTGCACCCAACTTTGCGACCCACGCCTGACTTTCCGCCCGTAACGTCCCATATGTCGGCTTTCATTCTGCGTTTCTCTGGAACATAAGAAGGATTGTGTGCATAAGTGTCAACTTTTGCCACACTCCAGAGCTATATACGACCTGGAGGGTGGGAAAAGTTGACACTTGTGCACGGGCGGGGTTGTTATGAGGCAATCAAGGCCGACGCTGCAGCCCAACATTGATATTTCCTGCACTTGAGCAAGCCATTTGCCCCCAAACAGGCCTGTTCTGCACGTAAATATGCCCGTTCTACACCTAAACAAGTCCTCAACTGCAATATCAGGCTCGCTAGTGCGCCCAATTTCTAAATAATCGCCGTATCGCACCATATAGCGCACGATGCGGCGATTATCTAGAAATTCGGCTCACTTCAAGCTCGTTCGGCCCGCCTCTACACACCCAAACGCACTTCAGCCCGCTCGGAGCACTCCAAATCACCCAAAAGCACCCTGTGCCGCATTGCATTAGCACAATACTTAAAACTTCTTGTACCAATTCACACCAAAACATATACTGGCGTATGAGCCATAACTCTTAGGCGTAATACCTGAGTATGACATTCGAGGGAAACATGCAGAAATTTCGACAGGCCACGCACCGAGCGCGAGCCACCCACCCGGCACCGGCCACAAGCCAGGCACCGGCCACAAGCCAGGCACAAACCACCCACCAGGCACAAGCCACCCACCCAGCCAAGCGGAGACTAGCAGCATTTGCTGCCGGCATCCTCGCCTTTTCAGGCTTAGCAGCATTTTCCTCGACGGCATTGTCGCAAGCCGCACCTAACCCCGCCGACTCCACAGCGTACACCACCAACCAAAGTGCCACCTACGCCGAGGAGATCTACTTTTTCGACATGGGCAAGCTCGCTCAGGGCCGCTCCTCAACCGATGTTAAAACCGGCGCCCCGGTCAAAACAATTCATCCGGGCGCAGAGTACACTTTCACCTCTGCCGACGGCCTACCTGCCGGTGTTGAAATCGACGTCAAAATCGCCGCAATCGACCGTAACGATCAAATCGAAGCAGCCTACGCAGCTGACAACACCACCTTCACCTACGATATGTACGGCTTGGCTGCCTCCCCTTCTGCACACTCTAAAATGTGGAGCACCGCTTTCCGTCCGGGTGGTGACTACGGAGTCGCCAACTACGCCGCCCCAACAGGCGCATACTGGACTTTAGGAAACACTAAAACAAGCCTCGCTAATAAAACTTTCGAAACGGGGTGGCAAGCTCAGGCAGTGGGCACAGTATCTTTCGACCTTGAAGTACACAGCTATATTGTGGTCGACGGGCAACGCATACCGCTCTCCCTGCCACTTATCGCCGTAGACGGCGAGGCGAGCAACCCGACGTATGTAAACAGCACCAACAATGCATGGGACCGGATAGAGATGACTACGAACGGCGATCCCTGGCAGGTTATCCAAAACATTGATGGCACCCCGTACCACAGTGACGCCGCTACACGTTGGCGCAATTCCCCGAATACTTCCGCAGAATTTTTGCAAGAGCTCGACGCCGGAACCGCCCAAAAATACTATGGCGTCCAAACCGAATTCCGCAGTAAGACTTACCCGCCGGGCAAACCGCTGATTTCCGCACCGCTCATGATTTCACACAACGCGAGCACACTATCTATCAGCATCGTCAGCGGCCCTGGCGACGGCGGTCGCGGCGGCGTCATTACAGGCGTTTACTTGCCATATGACACCGGTGACGCCCCAGACAGTTACGGGTTCGCCAGCCACCTGCTCACCACCGATAACGGTCCTTTCGTGGGGTCGGCCCGGCCGGATTCCAACCTGCCCTACCGCGTCGGCAACTTCGCAAACGACACGGAAGAAGACCTCACGGCCGAAACTATCTCGAGCCTGCCAGACGCAAACGCAGATTTCCCGTTAGCGGTGGCGTACAAGAACGCAGGCGCTACCACTTATACGGCGACCATCCCGGTTGGACTGGCACAGAACACTGACGGCACTTTCGAAGAAACGTATGTGTCGGCGTGGATTGACGTTGACCAAAACGGCAAGTTTAGTGGCGACGGCGAACTAGCCGCTACCGAAATGGCAACAGCCACTATCACCCCAGACCAGGCTGATGCGAACGGCCAAGCGACCGCAACGCTCACGTGGAACCTCGACTGGCCGGACCAAGCCCAGTCGTATCCGGTGCGGGTACGCGTTTCTACCGACAAGTCTGGTATCGCAGTTGCCTCTGACGAGGGCCGGGCCGCGCAAGACGGCGAGGCGGAAGACCTCGAAATGTACGTCGTCGTCATCGACGAAGCGGCCACCGTTGGGCTCAAAAACGAAACCCAAACGTCCGACGAAACTGACGCGCAGCTGCTCGACAAGAACGGCAACGTGATTGCCGGTTATCAAGATGCAGGATTGCCAAACGGCGCAGCCATGTTTGCTTTGCCTGCGGATTCTTCGATCACCGCCACCTACAGTTTGAAGAACGACGCCGGCGAATCCGTCACCACCTTGGACGTGGACGGCGGATCCTACGAGATTGACCCCACCACCGGCGTCGTCACTTTCACGCCAGACAACGACTTCGTCGGCACGCCAGCTGCGGCAACCATCCAGCTGCTGGTAAACGGCACGGCTGATTCGCGGCTTGAATCGACCTATCAGCCGGTTATTGTTGGGCTTCACGGGCTGGTCAGCGATGAAAAGTCAGAGGATAATCCGCTTGGCAAGTCGGCCACGTTAACCCCGACAACCACGGATATTGACGTTACTACCATTGTTTTCGATCCGGACCAGGCTCCGTCTGGCGCCTTGCTAACTAACGGGGACAAGTCTTTGTACGTCCCGGGCGAAGGCACGTGGACTGTTGACGACGCCGGCACGTTCACGTTCACTCCGGACGTCGGCTTCTCCGACAACCCCACCCCGGTTGGTTACTCGGCGAAGGACACTTATGGTCAGCCGGCCGAAAATACCGGCCTGCTCACGGTTACGTACGTGACTGCGGACATCAAGGAAGCGACCACCACCGGCCCGCAGGGCAAGCTCAGCCAGACGTCGGAAGATCAAGACACCGACGATAATGGTTACACCCCGGCGCAAATGTTTGGCAATGTCCCGCTAGATAACGCGACGTTCACTTTGATCAATGCGAGCGGTGAGGAGGTAACTGAGCTGACGGTCAACGGCGAAGGAACATACACGATCGACCCGGCCACCGGCGTCGTCACTTTCGCGCAAGAGCCGACTTTCTCCGGCGAGGCAACCACGGTAACAATCCAGGTGACCACCTCGGAGGCTAATAACTCGATGGTGTTCACGTCCAAGTACACTCCGTTCGTCTCCGAAGTGCTCGTCGTGGCCCCGTCGGAGCAGTCCTTGAATAATAAGGTCGGCGCGATTGTCACACTGTCGCCAGATTACGGCACCGACCTGAATCCGGCCAGCGCCCGGTTCAGCAACGGGGAAAAGACCCTCGTGGTTGCGGGCGAGGGAACGTGGAGTT
>JAAYWS010000130.1 GCA_012516575.1 Actinomycetaceae bacterium | reverse complement strand
CGGCTGATGACGTCTAATCTGCTGTTTTTATGGCGGTTTTAGGCTGGTTTTTCTGGACTACTTGTCATCCTTGCTGGATAGGGTGGTGATGCCCCTGAAAATCGGAGGCATAGCCACGCTATCCAGCAAGGATGACGGGTTCTGCCCGACAAGACCCGTCTCCGGGTCCAGAATTCATGCAAATAGACAGTATTATGTAGCTCTTTGAGGGGGCTCTTCACAATTGACCGTGTAGTTGCTTTCTGAATCCTCCTGTTTCGAGGAGTGCTCGGGTGGTGTAGTTTTGAGATTTCGAAAGCCTAGCGCGATACCGCGCAGGTCTTCGACACGACCGTTGATGGCTTCAGTGGGCCCGTTGCTAGTGCGGGGTGAGTTTGGCTCGCTCCTCAGCGGCGCCGGTCTTGTCTTGACGCTAGGTACGACCACAACCGGTGCGTTGCATCCGTCGAACGCTCACCAGTAGCAGGGAGGGTTGAGCACCAATCGAGACATGAGCTAAACGCCGCTGCTCGCTACCACGGGAAACCGCTACACAACCGAATTGGTAGCAGAACTGCTTAACCATGGGTTGTCGACAACGAATATAGACACCTTCTTTATCGATAGCCTGCTTATCAACAATCAAACCAAGCCGATCAAGGCCAAGCAGGGTAGAAACATTCAAGTCAATAAACGTAAGACTCTTCATGAGGGTTTTGCGATGAAAAATAGATGATTAGGACACTTCTATTCTCATCCAAAACCCTCGCCCCTTTCCACCACCACTACACGCTCAAATGTGAAGAGCCATTTAAGTACGAAGCCGATTAGTACCACCCATCTAGCTCTACTTGGGTCGGCAACGGCTTGCCTGCTTCAAGCGCCCGAAGATTCGCGAGAAAATCTTCCCGCACGTCGTCCAAGGTGGTTAGCGCCGAAATATGCGGAGTGACGGTTACCCGCGAATCCTCCCAACGCCAATCACCGCTGGGCAAAGGTTCTTCTTCAAACACGTCCACAATCGCATGCGACACCTGCCCGGCTTCAATCGCTTCCCGCAAAGCTCCGGAGTCTAAGGTCTGCCCACGCCCCACATTCACCACAATCGCCCCGGGTAACTTGCTGAGGATCGTCCGTCCCACAAGCCCTTCCGTCTGCGGCGTCAACGGCAAAACCAAAACCAGCACATCGGCGTCGTCCACAAACTCGCCCGATTCTAGCGTCGCAACCGCATCAAAACCAGCCACCGCACGCCCGCTACGCGACAGCCCCCGCACTTGGCTCACAAATGGTGCCATCTTCCGACCAATCTCGGATCCAATACTGCCGGTTCCTACCACGGTGACCCGGAAATCTTGAGCCGTCGTCGGTGTATGCCGCTCCCAGTGCGCCTGCTTTTGCAACTCGCTGTACAACGGCAATTGCCGCACGTGTCCGAGCACCGTCGCCACCACATACTCGGCAATCCGATGCGGCATCGAGCCGATGGTGTTGGTCAATATCGCGCCTTGCTCGTGCATCAGCGGAAAATGCTCATGCACATGTTCGATTCCGCGCGCAATCGAGTGGTACCAGCGAATATTTGATTCCGGCGTCATCGGCGGCAACCGATACCCAATCCAAGTGTCCGCCCACGCCAAATCATCGGCGCTCAGTTCGCGAAACGGAACCGTGCGGAACTCTAGGTTCGGCGCATCCGGCGCCAGCTGCTGCGCCAACGGAAAGAATCGAGGTTCAGTAAAAAGCACATTGCGGGGTTTCATGCCTCCATCCTAGGGATAGCTTGGCGCACCCGCCTGCCGAGCCGTGCCAAGACGCACGACCAGCCCCGCCGTACTAACTAGTCCTGCCGCACCGACCATGCCCCGCCACGCAAACCGAGCCCTCCGGCAAACCTACGCGGTGTGTGCAAAAATTACCCACATGGAGATTTTTGAACTGTCTGCCCGGGAATTAGCCGCTCAAATCCGTAACAAAGATATCAGCGCGGTTGAAGTCACCGAAGCGACCCTGGAACGCGCTGAAACCGTCGGCGCGCAGGTGGGTGCTTTTACGTATATTGCCCACGAGCTCGCACTCGACCAAGCCCGCGCCGCCGATAACGCATTCGCGGCGGGCAACGCCGGACCTTTCGCCGGCGTTCCGGTTCCGATTAAGGATTTGAACCAGGTGGCGGGCGTGCCATTTGAGGCCGGGTCCGTGGTCATGCGCGGCAATATTGCGCAAGTGGACGATGCCATCACCGAGCTTTTCGCTCGCGCGGGAACGATTATGGTTGGCAAGACGACGACTCCCGAATTTGCTTTCCCTCCCTATACCGAGCCGGTGGCCGGGCCGAAGGCTCGCACACCGTGGGACCTGTCTCGTACTGCGGGCGGATCTTCCGGTGGGGCCGGCGCGGCGGTGGCATCCGGAATCGTGTCAGTTGCTCATGGTTCTGACGGTGGCGGTTCGATTCGGATTCCGGCGGCGGCCAACGGAATTGTTGGGATGAAACCGTCGCGTGGGCGAATTTCTGCAGCTCCCGGAGCCGATGGCCCGGGTCTGGCTACCAATGGCGTGCTCACCCGGGATGTGCGTGACTCGGCAGCTTTCCTGGATGTGCTCAGCACACCGCAGGCAGGCGATCCGTGGATGCGTGCGCTATCCGGACAAACTTTCTTAGAAGCCTGTGATCAAGATCCGGGCCGCTTGCGGATTGGCTTGCTTCTTGAACCACTGGTCTGCGACGAGATTGATCTGCATCCGCAGTCCCGTCAAGCTGCTGAACTGACAGCACGTGCGCTGGAAGACCTCGGCCACCATGTTGAGATGGCGCCGCGCCCGATGAACGGTACTGACTGGGAAACCTTTATGCCGCTGTGGGCAACGGCCGCAGCCGGAATCCCGCTCCCGGACGAAGCAGTGCCGATGCTCGAACCGCTCACCCGCTGGCTTCGCCAAATCGGCCATGGATACTCGGCAGTGGATTATGCAAATGCCATTAACGGTATGCAAACACTCTCACGCCGCCTCGCACATGCGTGGGCAGATTTCGACGTTATCCTCACCCCGGTGCTTGCGCCAGGACCACTGCGTCCCGAAGATCTCATGAAGGCTGACCCAGCTGAAGACTTTATGTCCCAACGTCGATTCACCCCGTGGACGAGCATTTTCAATATGACCGGAACGCCTTCGATTTCGCTTCCGGTGCACGCCGGGCCGGTTGCCGATGAGCAGGCTCCCCGCGGCGAAGTCATATTGCCGTTTAATGTCATGCTCAGTGCGGTTCAGCCCGGCACTGAGGCGATGTTGTTTGCATTAAGTGCCCAGTTAGAGGCGGCGTTGCCGTGGCAAGAGCGCCAAATCGAGGTCATCCGCCGGTTTTGAGAGCAGAAATGGGCCTAGAGTCCTGCTTTCAGCTCCCCGAAGTCCGTTCACAGCGCACTAAAATCCGTTTCTAGCTCCCCAAATTAGGGAAAATCGAACTATCCGCAGATAGTCTTCGGATAGTTCGATTTTCCCTAATTTCAAATAGCT
>JAAYWS010000014.1 GCA_012516575.1 Actinomycetaceae bacterium | reverse complement strand
TCGTACCCTCCAAGCCGTATATAGCGCTGGAGGTAGGTAAAAGTTGACACTTATGCACAGATGGAGCTGTTATCGAGGCTGATAGCGCTTGAGCTACTGTTTTATGGCTGTTGCGGGGTTAGAGCCGCGCAAAATTAGGGAAAATCTACCTTTCCCAAAACTCCACAATAGAGTGTCCGAGCTGAGCAAGCATGTGGCGCAGGAGTGGAAGCGAAATCCCTACCACTCCGTGATGATCGCCTTCGATCCGCTCAATAAAAGGACCTCCAAAACCGTCAATTGTAAAAGACCCGGCCACATGGAGGGGCTCTCCAGTTCCGATATAGGCGTCGATTTCTTCTTCAGACAGTTCACCGATATGGACCACGGTGGACGAAACTCCGGTCACCGCCTGACCGGTGGCTGTATCTATGACGCAATGCCCGGTGTGTAGCGTCCCCGGATTTCCACTCATTGAGCGCAAGCGTTCCCGTGCCACCTGCTCAGTATGCGGTTTGCCAACGATTACACCGTTCATCTCTAACATTGAATCGCACCCGACAATTACTGCCGGGGAGCGCTCTAAGCCGAGCTCGTTAAGCGAATGAAAAACGTGGTGTGCTTTTGCGCTCGCAAGCAACTCGACCGACCGCTTCGCACGCTCGGTAACGGTGAGTCGGGTAAGATCTGATTGCGCCTGTTCCAGCAAAATATCTTCGTCAAGATCAGCAACCGCAATAATCGGGGGAATACCTGCATTGACCAAGGTAGTGCGCCGGGCAGGAGACGCCGAAGCCAGCAGAAGACTTTTTGCTTTCATTAGAACCTTTCCTGTGGGAATCTCATCAATATCGTAGCGTGCAAGAGGAAGCTGGGTAATGGAACGAGAGAACAATAAAATACCGCCAATCTCCCACAAAACTCTTGTCCGTGTCCCAAAGAAAATGAGCAAAACTCCCAATACTGTTGACCTTTACCGCCTTCTTGTTAGAGTGTATCTGTGACTGAAACCACACCCGGGGATTTTGAGGAGAAAAAGCTGACGACCGTCGAAAGACATGCTCGTCGGCTCCTTGGTGGTTCCTCAAAGTACACGGTGCGGGAAGCGGCCGAGCTTACCGGCATGGATGTGGATTCGGTGCGACGCTTCTGGCGGGCTATGGGCTTTCCATACATTCGAGACCCGGAGCGTGCGCTGTTCACCGAATACGATCTTGACGTGATGAAAGCCCATCAGCAACTCATTGTTGACGGCAAAACCGATGAGGACACCCAAAATTCACTTATTCGCGCCCAATCACATTCGGCAGACCGCATGGTGTTGTGGCAATACGAAGCCCTCGTAGAAGAAGCCGAAACTCGTTATGGCATTGACGAGGTATCCGCACGTTACTGGGTGCTCGACCATATTGAAGAATATGAAGAGTTCCTTGTCTACCAAATGAAGTATGCGTGGCGGCGTCATCTCGCAGCATTCTTGCGGCGCACCGAAGTGGAACTGGAAGGAATGACGCACCCAGACGAAGACAAAATGCCGCTTCAACGGGCACTCGGTTTCGTTGACTTAGTGTCTTTCACCGACCGTTCGGGGCAGTTATCGCCGCACCAACTGGTCGATTTTATTCAAACCTTTGAATTCACCTCTCGTGACGTCATCTCCTCTCATGGAGCGAGGGTGGTCAAAATGGTGGGAGACGCCGTCCTGTACGTGGCAGACGAACTGGAAACCGGCGCCCGGGTGGTACACGAGATTGTCGGAGCACTCAAAGAAACCCCAGGTATGCCCGACGTTCGTGCCTCACTGGTGTGGGGAGGCGTCGTATCCCGATTCGGTGATGTTTTTGGGCCTTCTGTCAACCTCGCATCACGGTTGTGCTCGGTAGCTCCAGTAGGGGGGATCTTGGTGGATCGACCAACCGCTGAGGCGCTTGCACGCCTTAACTCCAACAGATACCGGACTGATTCTTTCCGTACGTCTAATCTTCAAGGAATCGGCAGCGTGGATGCCGCGCTACTACGGGTGTACGAAAAAAGATCAGAAAGCTAACTGAAAAACCCCGGGGAAAACGGGTTTCAAATGGCGTCTTTAACTTTCCCTTACTAGAGTTTCATGTGTGATGGGATAAATAATTTTTCGTATCACTGAGCTGAAAGGATGGCTATGGCAAAAATTCTAATTGTCGAAGATGACGTAGCAATTTCTGCCCCTCTCGTGCGCGCCTTCACTCGTGAAGGGTACGACGTGAGCGCTGTGGACACTGGTCAAGCTGGATTAGAGCAGATCAGAGCCGGTGTTGATCTTGTTGTGCTCGATTTAGGTTTACCCGATATTGATGGTCTTGATGTTGCACGCACCGTTCGTGCAGAAAACAATATGGTTCCGATCCTGATCCTCACTGCGCGTAGTGAAGAAGTTGACATGGTCGTTGGCCTAGATACTGGTGTGGATGATTATGTCACCAAGCCTTTCCGGCTGGCGGAACTCCTTGCCCGAGTCCGCGCACTATTGCGCCGTAGTCGGCAGTCCGAAGCATCGGCCGACGAACTGCGGGCACAAGACGTTGTTCTTGACCTCGCCGCACATCGGGCATGGGCAGGACACCGTGAACTCCAGCTAACCGGCAAAGAGTTTGAGCTGCTTGCCATACTCTTGCGGGAAGCTGGCAACGTCGTCGAACGTGCGAGCCTGATGGAAGAAATCTGGGGCACCCAATCGGATGCCTCCACCAAGAAACTCGATATGCACGTATCGTGGCTACGCCGCAAGCTCGGGGACGATGTGAACAATCCGCATTACATCACCACGGTTCGCGGTATGGGTTTCAGATTCGAAGTTTGACATGCGCCAGCGTGCCATTGCCATGACCTCGTTGGCGGTAGGCATCGCCGTGCTTTTTCTTGGCATACCGGGGCTTTTTTATGGTGCCGTAGCAGTATGGCGCGACACTGAATCAGAACTTGATACACGGGCCGAAACGGTCATGTTCGTTATCGAACGGCTCGAATCTGCCGGGCAGCGGGTACAAGAACCGCTATTAGAAACAATGGCCGCGTCCGCATCGCTACCAGACGTATATATTTCGGCCACTTATCCGGACGGGGAAATCGTAGAATCAGGCGAACCACCGAGCGGGCGGATTTTCGATGAGGGTACGGTCACTGCTGCGGGCGTGGTGATTAGCGTGCAAGCCCCGCAATCGGTGACGTGGGCGCGTATCGCTCTGCTCATGCTCGGCGAGATTGTTTTAATTGGTGCGGCATTCGCAATAGGACGCTTCGTTGCACGTCGAAAAGCTACCGAGCTGTCTGAACCCTTGGTGCTATTGGCAGCCTCTGCTGAGCAGATCGGCGCTGGCCAGGTTCGTCCTAATCTAGACCCGACCGGCATAAAAGAAATCGATCTGGTCTACCAAGAGTTGGAGCGTACCGCGTCTCGAATGGCTGGACGGATTGCCGCGGAACGTCAGTTCGCGGCCGACGCCGCCCACCAATTACGCACCCCGCTCACCGCACTTTCAATGCGTTTAGAAGAAATTCTTTACCTCAGCGACGATCCGGACGTGATCGAAGAAGCTAATAAGGGACTCGAACAAATCGATCGTTTGAGCGGGGTAGTAGACGAGCTGATGGCGACTTCACGTTCCGCATCAGGAGGCCGCACGGAAGCCGTCTCCCTCACCGATACTTTTGCCCAGCAACGTGAGGAATGGACGCCGGTATTCCGGGCGGCGTCGCGGGAATTAGTTTTCGATACTCCACAAACCGGTGCCGTACTGTCGACGCCCGGTTCGCTCTCCCAAATTTTGGCCACGTTAATTGAAAACTCACTGAAATACGGGGATGGGACGACGACGATTAGCTCCGCTAAAGCAGGAAAAATGGTGTCGATTAAAGTTCGAGACGAAGGCGCGGGCATCCCGGAAGATGTGGCCGATAGCGTGTTTAAAAAGGGCGTATCAACCGGTGGCTCGACTGGCATTGGGCTGGCAGTTGCAAAGGAACTTGCCGTGAACGACGGCGGACGGCTCGAGCTGACCTGTACGGCACCTGCCGAATTCACGCTGACCTTAGCTGCAGTCCCGCAAACATTCGACCCCGACCGGGTAGTGCCGCACGGTGCGATTATTTCTTTAGGAGCCCGGCGTCGTCGTCGTTAAGAATGCGAAGGCTCGCTGGTCTTAGCTGGAGCGAAAACCACATAGCGGTAACAGACATACCGGAAGGCCGTACCTAAAACTAAACCGACAATATTTGCCGAGATATTATCCGCCAATTGACTAGTTGCTCCCATCGCATACCGCGATACCCACAGGCACCCCAGCGAAATAAGCAAACCGCCAATATTAACGGCCACGAACAGGATAAATTCGCGTCCCAACGGTTTATCTGACCGGTTATTAAACGTCCACAGCCGGTTCGTCACCCACGAAAAAACAACGGCTACCGACACCGATATCGTTTTAGCGACCATGGATGCATCCCACGGCAAGGACACGAACCCCGAATAGGCCAAGAAATTAAACAGGCCCACATCCACCACATAAGAGCCCAAGCCTACAACGCAAAACCGGATAACCCCCGCCAGCCATTGCTGCCACGTTTGACCGCGTAATATCTTGTGTTTCAACTGGGCGAACATGGGTAAAGTATGGCGTATCGGTGGTTCAGACTAGAACGAACTAAAAGAATCTTGGGTGAGATTGCCGTCGCGCAGATCCACCCAGAACTGGTCGATTGTCGCCGGGTCAAGTAACACATGCGAGCCGCCGTTATGCCAGTAGCTCATGTCTGAAATCGGGGGCGTGCCAGATACTCCGCCTTCACCCATCACATCACGCAGGCTGAAACCAGCCTTCGCAATGTCTAGTAACGAGTCGTTTTCGTCGATAGTGAGTACCGAAGACACCGCTCCGACCAAGTTCTTTTGCTTACTTGGAGACAGGAGCGTGTCACGAGAAACCGCTTCACTAATAATTTGGGAAACCACTTGGCGTTGGCGATCGGTTCGGCCAATATCGCCGAGCGGATCGGCGTAACGCATGCGGGCAAAAGCCAACGCGGTTTCGCCATCTACATCGTGGCAGCCTGCAGTCCACACCAATCCAGAGTAGTAATCGTCCACGTCGTAATCGAGACACAGATTAATTCCACCAACCGCATCGGTCAGGTCAATAACCCCTTCCATTCCGATTTGGATGTAATGGTCAACGGTTAGCCCGGTGAGATTTTCTACGGTTGCGACAAGGAGTTTCGGGCCGCCCCACGCCATCGACGCGTTGAGTTTGCCTTGGCCATAGTCATCGGGGAAAGTGACGAAAGTGTCGCGGGGAAGCGAGACCAGCGCGGTAGTACCCGATTCGGGCACATGTAAAAGCATCATGGTGTCGGCGCGCATTCCCTGGGTCGGATCGTCTGGGAAAGCATCGCTCCGCTCATCAGAACCGACGATTAAATACGTGGTGCCCGGAGTATCTGGAGCGCCGCTGAGCGCATCGATTCGGTTGAGATTCTCTTGCCCGTAGTTATACAGGTGCACAATCCACGCGATGGGAATGGCTAAAAGCAACACTAAAACCAGCGCTACGACGCCTAAGATTTTCTTTGCGGAGGGACGACGCCGGGCAGGCGGCATTAAAGGGCGCGGGCTTGGGCGACCTGGAGGTGGGCCACTGGGCGGTGCCGGGGTACTCGGCCGAGGGGCTGGCGCCTGCGGCCTTGCCGGTGGCGGGATACTACCCGGAGCTGAGTTGCTATCTGCGCTAGCGCGGCGCCGAGGAGCGAAAGAGGGCGGCATCTGGTCGGAAGCTTGTTGCGGCGTCGCGGCTTCGATTTCAGCTTGTTGGCCGCCGGTTAGTACAGAGCGGCGTATTGGAGAGCCCGGACGCCGTTGTGAAGGTACAGGACCGGCAGTATGTGAAGCGGAATTGATAACCGAGCGTCGTTGCGGAGTGCGCCGCGAGCTGGCATTGGGTGACAGATCGCTCCTTACCTCCGGGGGCGTGTTATCCGAGCTGGAGGTGTCGCGCCCTACTGGGCGGGCATTATCAGCATCCGGGCGGGGACGACGCCGACGGGGTTGAAAAGAAGGAGGCTGTGTCATGGTGTATCACCCGGTTTCTACGCCGGACCCCACTGCTCCGACGAACTCGGTAATTTCTTCTTCAGTTGCGTTAATAATAATAGGCGGCGCAATATCGGCAACGAGTGCAGACTCAGGAACAGGCTCGTCGTTAATAAGCGCCTGCCATACCTTTTGTGCCGAATAGGCGGGCGCAACTCGCGGCCCGACATACACGAAAGGCATAGTCATAAAGTTGACATTTTCTTTTTCAATATTGCGCAGGGAATAGGCCAGTCCGGCCAACCATTGAATATCGCCAATCCCCTCAGACATATCAAGGTAGGGGGTGACACTTCCTAACAACGAATACAGCTGGGCCGGGTCGCTCAGGAGACCATCAGCAAAAACCGTATCTAAAATTGCGGTAACCACCTGATGCTGGCGGGAGATACGGCCAATATCTGAACCGTCACCAACCGAGCCGCGCATTCGCGCCACAGCAAGAGCCTGCTCTCCGTCCAAGACATGGCATCCGGCGTCTAACGTGATTTGCGCATCGCGGTCGTTAATATCTTCGGTAAAGCACATTTCGATTCCGCCCAGAATATCGACGACTGTCTTAAAGGAATCGAAGTTCAGCACGATGAAACCGTCAATGTAAATACCGGTCAGGTCTTCGACGGTTTGTAGCGAACAGGTCGCGGCAGTGGCTACGTTTCCACCACGCCACGTGCCGGTGTCGAATGCGGAATTAAACATCGCATCAAACTGGTGGGAGGAACGTGACCCGTCACCAAGAACACACGGTGGAATATGCACGAGGGTGTCGCGTGGGATAGAAACAACATCCAACCGATCTCGCCCGGCTGAAATATGAACGATCATCGCCGTATCAGAGCGCATGGACCCTTCAACTTCAATATCGGTACCGAGAACCAGAATATTAATTGGTTGCCCGTCTTTTTGGTCGAGCGGCGCCTGATTCTCAGTTGGACGATCGGTAGCAATAATGTATTCCTCAATAACGTGTTGAGTAATACGCTTTTGCAAGTTCGCATACATAGTTGTGGCAGTTGAGCCGAAGGCGAGCACGAGGGCAAGCATCGCTAAACCAGCGACCCGGAGTTTCGTATGAATCCGGCGTCGTCGCTGGTGAGTGGGGGCACGTTTAACGCCCGTATGATCATTGTTAGTCTTTGCCACATTTAGATACTACTGTGCACAGTGCAATTAAGACAGAAAGCTGGCATTGAGTGTGCCCAGCGCAACGCTCCAGATAGGAGTAGCAATGTCCACATGCTGAAATTTTTGTCTTGTTAGGTGAAATGCGTGAAAATGGACTGTATGACAGATAAAAATGCACAGAATAACAAGCGCCAACCGCGCTCTGCTGAAGATCGCTCCGCATTACGTGCGGTAACCATCTTCCCAATTTTGATTATTGTTGCTGCGATTTGGGCTTTCTTCCTACCTAGCCAAGCAGCTGTTTTTGGTCCGTGGATCCCGACCCTGCTCGGCATCATTATGTTCGGCATGGGACTTACACTCACCATTCCGGACTTCAAACTGGTTTTCACCCGGCCGCTCCCGATTCTGCTCGGCGTAGTTGCCCAGTTTGTGATCATGCCGCTTCTGGCGCTAATCCTAGTGACGGTACTTAACCTGCCGGACGCAGTTGCAGTGGGCGTCATCCTTGTGGGCGCAGCTCCGGGAGGCACCTCGTCGAATGTTATTTCCTACCTCGCCAAGGCAGATGTGGCGCTGTCGGTAACAATGACCTCGATTTCTACGTTGCTGGCACCGATCTTCACTCCGCTACTGACGCTGTGGCTGGCAGGTTCCCGTATGGACCTCGACGCTGGCGCTATGGCGATCACAATCGTCAAGACAGTGCTTATTCCGGTTATCGGTGGCTTGGTACTCCGTCTGATCATCCCGAAGATTATTGACAAGATCCTGCCTGCCCTGCCATGGGTCTCGGCACTGGGTATTTCCGGTGTGGTTGCCGGTGTAGTTGCAGGCTCGGTCGAAGCTATTAAGGCTGCTGGCCTGATGATCTTCCTCGTTGTTATCCTGCACAACGGCCTGGGCTACCTGCTGGGCTACTTCGCCGCCAAGCTCGCTCGGTTCGACAATCGGGTGGCACGTACGGTGTCCATCGAAGTCGGTATGCAGAACTCCGGTATGGCTGCCACGTTGGCCAAGACCCATTTCGCCGCCACTCCAGAAACTGCACTTCCAGGTGCCATCTTCTCAGTGTGGCACAACCTGTCCGGGGCAATGCTGGCTGCTTTCTTCCGTCGTAGTGCTGAGAGCAAAGCTGCAACCACACAAGAGTAAACACTAATAATTGATAAGTGAAGCCCGCTCAGCAGCAGCAATATCTGCCGCTGAGCGGGTTTCATCATTAATGACGACGAGCGTAGCGCCACTTTCAAAAGCGGTGAACGTAGCGCGTAGGGCTTCAGGTAGCGACAGGTTTGCGTAAGCAACGGCTGTGGTTCCAGATGCGGGCGGGGTGGGCCGACCGTGCCGGAACGCCTCTAGCGGGCGATCGGTAAACGGGAACAGCGGAGCGTCTGCTTGTCCCATAACGATTGCGGCGGCGTCGTCGACCCCGTCAGGTAAATCCCCGTCCCACGCAAAAGCGAGCGAAGCTGGATTTAGCGCCAGCGTGATGCACTCTTCGGTGGCGTACTTGTCAGGCTGGTCAGTGACGACGACGTCGCTCCAGCTGAACGCCGGAAACTTAGCTACTGTGAAATCCGCGCGTTCCGGGCCCAAAATATCGAGTTCAGCGCCAGCAGCTACCGCCCCGAGCGCCCACACGAGGGCTTTCCAGCTTGGGCTAAGGTCGAGCGTGACCCGTTCGTCTTCCACATCGTGCTCCGAACTGAGAAGATTGAAGATCTTGGCAATATGATTTGCCATCACCTTGCCAGACAGCTCGATGCGTTCTCCGGGTGCGTACCAAACAAGGGCGGGAGCGGTTCCAAGGTTAGTCAGGTGGGCGTAGTAGGCCTTCATTGTGCTCAGTTCAGTCATAAGCACATCGTGCCATGAAAGCTTTTAAGGCGCAGAGTTTTCCAGCGAGAAGCAAAACGGACATATTTCTCGAATGGGTGGGGAGAAGTACCTCGAGTTGGCTAGGTGGCATTTTGCCGTATCGCCTTGACTTTTGGGGTATAACACGCGTGTAATTTAGGTAGTGATTTTTTGAAAGGACCTCAGCATGCGGGAAGTTGAACGCGTTGTTTCGCTCAATCGTCGTGCGGCAGCGAAACCCAGCGCACAAAACCTCATGCAGGGCATTTTTAATCTAGGTTACGGAACGCTGGATTTCGAAGACCTAACGTGGATGGAAGAAGCCCTGTGTGCACAGACTGATCCGGATATTTTCTATCCGGAAAAGGGCGGATCTACTGCGCCAGCTACTTCGGTGTGCGCTAATTGTGAAGTGCGCGCCCAGTGTTTGGAGTACGCGGTAACTCACGATATTCGCCACGGGATTTGGGGCGGCACCTCGGATAATGATCGCAAGCGGATGTCGCGCGAACGTAAGGCGGCCCGCAGCGCGCGGTAGCCTCCACGGCATCTCATATGAGCATTCAAAATGTAGCGCAGATAGCTCGCGATAATGTCACGGCCATTGTGATATCTCATGGCCGTGACGTTGGTTATGTGGCAGAAACCGTCCGAGCAGTGCGTTCGCAGTCTTATCTGCCCAGCCAAATTCTGGTAGGTATCGATTCTTCGGTCGCCTCAGCCAATCACGGTCTGGACGAGTTGGACGATATTCAGATCCTCACTCATGCTGGGCGTAATTTCGGTACTGCTATCGACGAGGTGCTAGCGCAGGTTGAACTTAACGGCCAATGGCTGTGGCTATTACATGCCGATAGTGCCCCCGAACCGGAAGCACTAGATCGCCTGTTACGGGTGGGGGAGAACTCGCGCACCACCGGCGTCATCGGTCCGAAACAGGTGACCTGGGATTCCAAAGGGGCTAAGCGCCAACTGCTTGAAGTTGGCATTATGGCTACTCGCTCGGCCCGTCGCGTGCCGGAAATCGATCAGAACGAGCGTGATCAGGGGCAACTGGATTCGCGTACTGATGTGCTTGCGGTCGGGAGCGCGGGCATGCTGGTCAACCGGGAAGCGTGGGAAAAAGTCGGGGGTTTTAACCCGGATTTCGGTCCCTTCGGTGACGGACTGGAATTTTCCCGGCGGCTGCGGCACGCCGGATACCGCGTCGTTGTAGAACCAACGGCAATTGTTCGGCACGCGCGTACGTCGCTAGGGCGTGAACTTGCAACCAGTTTCGGGCAACGTCGTGCCGCACAGGTGCGCAATGCGTTGATTGCGGCTCCGGCGTCGTTAGTGACACTGCTGTGGCTGGGCTATATTGCGGCGGCTATTCCACGCGCCCTTGTCCGTCTCTTGTTCAAAGAAGGGCATTATGCCCAAGGTGAGCTCAGTGCGGGATTGGATATTATGCGGTCCCTTCCTGCTGTTAGACGTGGGCGGGACGCTATTACCGAAGTTGCTGCGGTTGGTCGAGAAGCGGTTGCTGAGCTCGAATCGGCCCCTGCTGATGTGCGTTTAGCTCGTCGGGAGCTTCGCAGGTCGCGTAGCGAAGCGAAAATAATGGCCGAGCTACCCGATCCGCTCACCATTAAGGCCAAAGCGGATTTGCGCGGGCACACTCGACGCGGCTATATCATTACCGCGATCAGCGCGTTTGTTTTTGCGCTGGTTTTCTTCTTGCCAATGCTGTCCCACGGAGCGCTAAGTGGGGGTGCTCTGGCGGCTAGCACGGCAGACGCAGGCACGGTATGGAAAGCGATATTCTCCGGCTGGCAGGCGAGCGGAGACGGCTATCATCTGCCGTTAGACCCGTTGTGGATCACTTTCCTGCCGTTACTTGTACTGGGTATGCCCGTGGGATTAACGGTGAGCCAGTTGGCAACTGTGGTGCTCTATACGGCGCTGCCAGCTACCGCGCTGCTGGCATATTATGCGCTACAACGGTTCACCCTTAATTGGGCGGTACGGACGCTAGTAGCCCTGCTGTGGATGGTAGCGCCGCCTTTCCTTTCCGCGCTGAATGAAGGACGGCTGGGCGCGGTTATCGCCCATACGTTGCTCCCACTTTTCGTATATTCGTTAGTGGGTGCATGGAAGGGATCAAAGAATAATGCCGGCTTGGCGGCATTGATCCTAGCGCTACTAAGTGCGGCTGCTCCGGGTTATGCGCTGATTGGCGCGGGGCTGGGGCTATTTGGTTTGCTTACCCGGCGTGGTATGCGGTTACGCTGGGTTCTTATCGTGCTTCCGGCACTGGCCCTTCACGCGCCAGTTATTCGTCATCTCACCCGCGAGGAGATCCTCAACTACCTGTTTGCTGCCCCCGGAGTTCCCCTAGCAGCCGAAGGAGAACCGCTGCGGGTGCTCACTTTCGTGATGGGCGAAGAATTTACCACTAATCCGGCGTTGAATTGGTTGGCGTTTATTCCCATCGCAGTTATCGTCGTAGCGGCGGTGTTCGCCTTGCTACGCGAAGAACATATGTGGATTATTCGTGCCGCATGGCTAATGATCATCGGCGGCATGCTCTGGGCAGTTTTTGCTACACAGGTCAGCGTGGGGCGCACGAGCGGGATGGAATCAGTAGAAGTCACCGCATGGCCAGGATACGGACTTTCATTAGCGTGGGCGGGGCTGATGGTGGCAATCGCTGCCGGCTCGTATGCTTTACGCACTTCGCTCCAAGGCCGAGCTTTTGGACCGGCTCAGATTATTTCCGGGCTTTTAATTGCACTTATTCCAGTGGGGACTTTGACACTACTCGGTTACGGGTTATTCACCGTACTCACTGATGAAGAACGTCCGCTTGCCGGGATTAATCCCATGATGTTGCCTGCTGTTGGTATTGAAGACCAATCGCGCAACTTACGAGTATTGGCCGTGGATGCTACCGACCAAGGAATCGAAGCACAACTGTGGCGCGGTTACGGTATTGAACTGACCGAATATTCCATGCTGGGAAATATTCGTGCGTTGACGCAACCTTCGGATGCGGCACACGAACATCTTGCCGAATCGATTGCTAACCTCACCTCCGGTTCGCAACGGGCAGCAGCGATGATTGGCGAGCACGCGGTTTCCGTCGTCCTTGTTCCTGCTGCCGATGAAGGAAGCTCGCGTACTTACCGCAACGAACTGATCGCCCAGCTTAACGCGGTTCCTGGCCTGAACTACGTTTCGTCGAATGAAGCCGGGGATTTCTGGCGGGTGGAAGTAAACAGAGGGCTTCCGGCGCGCGCTCGAATAGCAGATGCTGAGCAGTTACCTGCGGGGGTGTACGGCGTTAATACTCCTATTGACGGTGCGGAAACAGGGCGCGAGGTCGTCTTAGCGGAACGGGCCGACGCCGGGTGGCGCGCGAGCGTTAACGGAACCGCACTGGTTCCTGTTGAAAAAGACCAGTGGGCACAAACATGGACGCTACCTGCCAACCTCGCCGGTGAACTGGAGATTAAATACGTTGATCCGCTCCATCTTGGCCTTGCTATCACCCAAACTCTGATGCTCACTTTCGCCTTATTGGCAGCCTTACCACTGCGCCGAAGGACGGGACGTAGCGAATGAGGATTAAAGCTTTTATCTCAGGTGTGGCACTGCTCGCCGCCGCAGGAGCGGTAGTTGTCGGTGCTCTCGAACTGGACGCTGAGCCCACGGCGGAAATCACGGCTTCGGCATATACTCCGGACGCTTCCACTCTTGCCCTCGTATGCTCCGGGGGTGCTGAACGTAGCGTTGAGGGCGGAATCAATGTTGAAGAAGTGGACGAAGCGATTGCGGGTTCTCCGGTGGTTGCCTCCCTGGGGGACGGTAGCGTGACCTGGATGAACGACGCCGGTGAAGTAACCGTTGATAATACGATGCTGGGTGCTGACTTATTCACGGCTTCCGAACTTGGGCTCGATGAAGCCCGGGGCTTTCTCTATGTAGATTCTGAATTAGCTAGGGAAACTCGGATTGCCGGATCCTCCACGGCCAATATTGGCGCCGGAGACCTGCGGGGCCATGCAACAAACCCGTGCCAATGGGCGACGAATTCGATGTGGTTGGTTGGTTCTAACTCCGAACTGGGCTCGTATAATCGGCTGATTATTTCCAATCCGACGCTCACCACGATCACCGTGAAGATGACCGGATATTCTTCTTTAGGGTTGCTCGACCTTGGCACGCAGGCGCAGATTAGTCTCGCTGCCCAATCCCATACGGTTATTAACTTAGATGGCGTGCTGGATATTGATCCGCGGGTGGCCTTGCATCTGTCGACTGATTCGGGAGCTTTTGCCGCTTCCTTGCAGTCAAATCACCTTGACGGGTACACTCCGGCAGGATTCACGTTCGTCACCAATTCCTTGATGAGCCGGGAAATCACCATTCCTGGCGTGGTGATTGCTGCCAATGACACAGAGGCTTTTGACGCGGAAATCTCCGAAAGCTTGTCTGATCCTAACCAGACTGTCCAACTTCGGCTTGTTAACCCTTCAGATGAAATGATCGACGTCGACGTTTACACGATCAGCACCGGAGCCCCAGAGCTCCTTGCCGGAGGCAAAGATATTGCTATTGGAGCCAATTCGGTACTGGACTTAAGCCTTTCGGGACTGGCACCGGGAGATTACGCCATCCGGGTGGTATCAGAAGTGGACGTGACTGCCTCAGTTATTATGACTTATTCGACCTCCGGGGTAGGAACTGATACTGCTGTGGCGGCAGCGCAAGCTCAGATTACCCGCGGTGGGGCAGCCTTTACCGATGCCAGCGGGCGACTAGTAATCACCGCTGAAGAGGGTGCACAAGTAGCGTGGACTGCCTACGATAGCGAGGGCGCAGAAATATCAAGCGGTGCGCAAGATATTGTGGGAACCGGTGGGATCGGCCTGCCTGAGGGTACCCATTTTGTTTGGCTGAATTCGACCCATCCGGTCTATGCGGGGGTCTCGCTCACGTCAAACCTTTCGGAAGGATACGGTATTTCATGGATACCGTTAACTTCGGGGGCGGCTGATACCCAAGTGGTGCGGATAGCACTAGCGCCTTAAGCCGGGGTGCTAGCGGTAAGCGTGGGTGCTAGCGGTAATCAAGCTGATCCGGTTCTACTTCGAAAACCATTGCCAGCTGGTTGAGCACCACTTCGTGTAGAAAATTGCGTGGCGCCTGATGGTTGCGCATAGCCTGCTCAATCGGGTGGCGATAAAAAATAAATCGACCACGAATTTTTGAGGGACGCTCAAAGGGTAAATAGCGGGCCAGTGGAACTCCGCTTTCCCAGGGCGCTCGGTCTGCAGTGGGTACATCAAGCACAGCAAAGTCGTAGCGGTCGAGGCTTTCTCCGAGATGGCGCCGGAAAGCGGTTAGTTCGCGCGCTAGCGCATCGTCGAAGGCTTGTGCACGGGTGCGCCATCCAGGCACTGTATCGGGCAGGATCGGTCCGCGAAGCCCGCGACCGTGTCGATCGCGGTGTTTTCGGTGCAGGCCATGCGTTGGAAGGTTCACTGTTCCAGTTTAACCCGCTAGCGAAAGCTTCGGCCCATGGGCGGGGCAGGCGCTGTAAAGTACAAGGCGTGAGTCCAATACGTCGTTGTTCCAGAACTAACTGCCAGCAGGGTGCAGTCGCTACGATGACGTACGGTTATGCCGAAGCTACTGCTGTGATCGGCCCGTTGTCTCCTACACCGCTCGCTGGAGCTTATGACCTGTGTGCTGAGCACGCCCTTACCGTGACCGTGCCGGTGGGATGGACCATGGTACGGCTGGTTACCGAATTTGAACCGGTACCGCCCTCAGATAACGACTTAACGGCGCTTGCGGATGCAATCCGGGCTGCTTCCCAAAAAGAAGTTCCACCGCCTCGCCCAGCTCAGCGTGATGTGCGCCGTCCGACCGGCGATGTTGACAGACGCCCGCGGCCACGCAAGCGCCCGCAATTGTCGGTGATTGCTGGCGGTGCAGACGATGTCAACGAGCCTGCTGTGGACAAAATGCCCTCGGCTACCAAGCCTGTCGTTGGTAAAACGCCTCCAGCTGGCAACAATCCTTCCGGTCACAGCCGATCCGGTCACAATCGATCCGACCGGGCAGCTCAAAGAACGCTAAAACCCGTCGACGAAGACTAAAACGGCCCAGAATCCTACTTCTAGCTCCAAATATGAGCCTGAAGTCCCACTCGCAGCTCCCCAAAGCCCGTTTCCAGCTCTCTAAACCCCGCTTCTGGCTCCCTAAAGTCCGATTCCAGCTCCCCAAATTAGGGAAAATCGAACTATCCGCAGACTATCTTCGGATAGTTCGATTTTCCCTAATTTCAAATTGTTCTAACCCTGAAACGACCATAAAAACAGCTGATTAGACGCTATCAGCCTCGATAACAGCCCCACCTGAACGTAAGTATCAACTTTTACCACATCCAAGCCGTATATAGCGCTGCATGTGGTAAAAGTTGACACTTACGTTCAAAATCCTTCGTATGCTTCAGAAAACTCAAGAATGAAAGCCGACATAGGGGACTTTGCGGGCGGAGAAGCGGGTGCGGACCGGAAAAATCGGGTGTGGACCGGGAAAGCGGGTGCGGAGTAGAAAATAACGTTGCCGCTAGCGCTCGTCTATAAAAGGCATTCTCGAGGCCGCTGTAACTGCCCGGTTATGGCGTGCCAACCGCTGAGAAAGCCGGCGGGCATCCGAATCGTAGCGCACCTGAATTAGTGCGGCGAGAAACTCTTGCGGCGGGGTACCCCATGGTGGGGGAGGAGTGACATAGTTTTCGGCGGCAGCTGCCAATTCCCGGCCACGTTGCTGTTGGGCTTGCGGTGTCATTCTTTTCCCTGAACGCAAGTATTCGACAATATTCAAATGCAAACCGGTGGGTAACGGGCGGGTTTGGACGTGATCCATCCACTCGTGCATAGTCGCAGGAATGTTTAAATCCCGTTCCCACGTTGTCGTCTTCGGCCAAAAAACCACGTAGGTTCCCGATACCAGATCACCGAGCCGGGTGGAACGTGGGGTGAGCGCAGAGGAAATGGCGGCAACCGCCCCGAAAGTGAACCAGCATTCCACAACGCCAACTGCCGAGCGAATAAATGCTTGCCGCGCAGTAATCGTCCCGCCATCCAAACGCACCACCCGCGTTTTCATAATGGCTTTACCCGGTGAGGAGCCCCGCATCAAATAGGTGACAAGCCCAGGTATCACGAATAATGCCAGCACAAGATTGATGGTCCCGATCGCTTCGAATTGAGCAGCAGTCATCATGTCCTGAAACTCAAGTAACGCCGACATAAGAAGGCCGAGAATGAAAAGATAGATCGAATAGTCAATAATGCCCGAGGCAAGCCGGGAAGCCACCGTAGTTGAAGGCAGTTCAAGAACCACACCTTCACCGGTGACGATTTCCTCCCCAGAAAAACCTTGGGCGCGTAACAGCGTAGACTGATCCCCATTTCGTGACATACCATCCACAATACTCGCCGAACATGGCAGAGTTAAGAAATGGACAGTTTCGCATTCGCAAAGGTGCATTCTCCCCAGTGGGAACGGCTTGACGAGCTCGCCTCTCAGCCGCATTTGAGCGGCCCAGAAAGTGATGAGTTCGTGCGGCTATACCAGCTTACCGCTGGACATTTAGCAACCGTCCGCACCGAAGCGCCCGACGCGGAAGTCGCCCTGCGGCTCTCAGCTTTACTGGCAAAAGCCCGATCCAAGCTCACCGGCGCCCGCGGTATTACGCTAGCCAATATCGTCGACTTTTTTAATGTCAAACTGCCGTTGGCGTTTTATCGAGTGCGCTGGTGGACATTAGCAGTTGCAATTGGTTTTATTGCGATTTTTCTGACGGTACTTTTCTACTACCGAGCCAATCCGGACATGATTTACGTGCTCGGCTCTGAGGCTGCCCTAAACGACTATGCTAATGAAGCTTTTGCCGCCTACTATCGAGAACATACGAATGCAGACTTCGCAGTTTTAGTGTGGACGAATAACGCCTGGATTGCTCTGCAATGCGTCGCCGGCGGGATTACCGGGTTCTTCCCGCTTTTCGTCATGTGGCAAAACGCGGTGGCCGTGGGACAGGCCGGAGCAGTAATGGACTGGGCCGGGTCCCTCGATATCTTCTTCCAACTGATTCTGCCGCACGGACTCCTTGAACTGACCGCGATTTTTGTGGCATGCGGTGCGGGGCTCAAGATTTTTTGGGCGGCTATTGCGCCCGGAAATATGACGCGGACGCAGGCGATTGGCAGGGAAGGGCGCCAGACCTTACTGGTTGGATTCGGACTGATTATTGTGCTGTTCATTTCGGGGCTGGTGGAAGGTTTTGTTACCCCGTCTTACCTGCCGTGGGGAGTAAAAATTGCTATCGGAGCGGTTGTGCTTGCGCTTTTCTGGGCGTGGGTATTGATTTTGGGTCGTTCAGCGGCACGACGCCGGTTCAGCGCAGATTTAACTGACCAGGAAGCTGGGTGGACGGTCGCCTACGCAGGCTAGAGTTCGCGACAGGTTAGGGCTTGCCGCGGGCTAGCAGCTACCGCGGGCTAGCGGCTACCGCGGGCTAGGCGCTACGCGGCTAGAGTTTACCTCGGGCTTTGAGCTCGATATAAGTGTCGGCGATTTTCGGCGGCAGATCCTGCGCGCCGGTATGAACCACAATGGCTCCGGAGCGTTCAACTTCCCGAATAATCGCCCGAGTTTCAACTTCAGAACGGGCAAGGGCTGCACTTTCAAAAGCGTGTTCAACCGTTCCTGGGGCGGACAGATCATCGTCGGCATTGCCTACGGCGGTTCCCACCAGCACCCGGTGAGTGCGCGTCAGCGACGGAATAACATCGAGCATCCCAGATTCAATAGTCCCGGTGCCTACCGCGCTGAGCACCACAACGAGTGCCGGGGTTTTTGTTAAACGCTCTACTTCACGAGAAATTGTCACCCAATTGGTGGCGACCAACTGCGGTTCCACATCGGCAAGTGCTTGGGCGAGTCGATGCATAAACGTTGAGTTATCGCCAGAAATTCGTGCGCGTACTTCGGCATCTAAAGCAACCACACTCACCCGGTCGCCGGCGCGAATAGCCAAAGTGGATAGTAACAGCGCCGATTCAATATACGCATCGAATGCCGGCGAATCATCGACTCGTAATGCTCCCGAACGCCCTGAGTCCAATACGATAATCACGTGCCGGTCACGTTCGGGACGCCAGGTGCGTACAACCGTATTTCCTAGCCGAGCCGTAGAACGCCAGTCAATAGCCCGCACGTCATCGCCAGCAACATATTCGCGCAAAGAATCAAATTCAGTGCCTTGACCACGTACTAACAACAGCGAACGTCCGTCCAACTCGCGTAGCCGCATAATCCGTGAAGGCAAGTGTTTGCGGGCGGAGAATTCCGGGAGCACCCGAAGCATCCACTCAGTAGGGTAAGAACGCTGCCGCCCAGCCAACTGGAGCGGGCCGAACGTCCGGATGGTTACCGCTTCGGAGTACCGTGTGCCTCTCCTAGTCGGGATAGCCGCAGCGCGTACCACTCGGCGTTCTCCACTTGGAATATTAAACGGGTGCCGTGTCGGTTCTAAACCGGTTGACGGCGGCCAAGCGTCACGGATAATTCCACGTGCCCGGCGTCGTCCCATATTGGTGAGCGTCAGGGTGATATCAAGGCGCTGGCCGGAGCGCACAGTAGTATTAGCTTCCCGGGATACCGCAATAGTCTTTGTTGACACGGCCAAAAGGGCGTCAATTCCCACCAGCAGGGCAAGAAAGGCGTGGAAACCCGCAACGGCACCGGCGTCCCCGGTGAGCACGCCAACGAGCACGCCGAGCACGGCGAGCCCAACAGTAACCCGGGTGATAAACATTAGCGCGGCACCGGAACCGTAGACAGAATCATGTCAAGAGCGCGGTCAATAGTCAGCCCATCAAGTTCGGCTTCCGCATGCAAGGACATACGGTGGCCGAGCACAGCCGGGGCGAGAGTTTTAATATCGTCGGGGGTTACGAAGGTCCGGCCGTTGAGCCACGCCCATGCCCGTGAGGTATTCATTAACGCCAAGGATCCACGCGGCGAGACGCCCACTGCAACCGTGGGCGCCTGCCGGGTGGCACGCACCAGATCGACAATATAAGACTGCAATGCCGGGTGGATCTCTACCGTGCGCACTTCTGCACGCGCCGCATGCACATCCGCCGCATGGGCTACCGCACTAATCCCAGCCGAGGCAAGGTTGGTCGGGTCAAAATTACCCGCATGCCGACGCACAATCTCCAATTCGGCGTCTTTGGGCGGCAGCGGCATAATCATTTTCAGCAAGAATCGGTCCAATTGAGCTTCCGGAAGCGGATAAGTGCCCTCGTATTCAATCGGGTTTTGGGTAGCAACTACCATGAACGGAGAAGGTAGCGCTCGCGGTTCACCGTCGACCGACACCTGATGCTCGGCCATCGCTTCTAACAGTGCGGCCTGAGTTTTTGGCGGGGTACGGTTGATTTCGTCGGCGAGGAGCAGATTGGTGAAAACCGGGCCGGGGCGGAAGGTGAACTGTCCGCTGGCCGACTGGTAAATCAGCGAACCAGTCAAGTCACCCGGCATCAAATCCGGGGTGAACTGGACGCGTTTATGATCCAGATCAAGAGCCTGAGCTAAGGAACGAACGAGTAGGGTTTTAGCAGTTCCCGGCACGCCTTCTAGGAGCACATGCCCGTCGCATAGCAGGCCGATTAACACTCCAGATACTGCTTGGTCTTGACCGACAATCGCTTTGGCGATCTCTTTGCGTAGCGCTTGGAATTTTTCCGCCGTAGGCGATTGCGCCGGGCCGGCTGGCTCAGTCAGCGCGGCAGGCGGGCGAAACGAATCACTTGAAGTAGACATGACTGATTTCCTTTTCGAGGTCGGACAAACGGGCGGTTAAAACGGTCAGATCTGTCGGGGTATTCACCGGGCCGGTGTAGAGCAGATCCATAAGTTGGTCAGGTTTCAGCGCGGTACTTTGCGAAAGTGCGCCGACAACGGCCTGCGGGCTATCTCCGGCGCGGATACCGAACCGGGGCGCAAGGCGCGTGATGGTGGCTGAACGGAGTGCTGCGGCTGCGTGGGCAACATTCTTTGAGCGTTGGTAAAGCCGGGCACGTCCGAGGTCCGATTCAGCGGCCGGGACGACGACGGGCAGGGGCTCGGGAACAAGTTTTCCAAACCGGCGACCGGCGTACAGCGCTGCCCACACTCCCACAGCGAACAGTGCAAACGCTGCGATACGCAATGCAGTGGGAATTCCGGAAGAATAATCAAGTTGGCTTTCGCCGCCCACAATATGCGGATCGTTTACCCAGATGATTTGAGGTTGCGTGCCGAATTTGCGCATGCCAAACGCGGCATTTCCGCCGGTGGCGAGGTGCTCATTTGTTAGCGTCTCGGGAGCGGTAAAAAGTGAGACATTATCGTATTTCGGGGAATCAATCCACGTAAAGCCGTCTTCGAAAGCGAAACAACCAGTGCTTGAATCGTCGGGAACGAAGGTGCGCGCCGCTGGTTCAAGTTCACCGGCAACAACCGCGTCTTCATCGGTACAGTTTGGGGGCAAATTCATTGGGCTATGCCATTCGAACTCTCCCGAAAAACCCCACACGTAAGCCCACTCGTAACCCCCGTAACTGAGAACAATAATGCGTGCTCCAGTCTCGACAAGCTCTTCGACGCTTTCTGAATCGACAGCCCACGAAGCAGGGACGACGACGGCGGTATGTTCGTCGGCTTTGCTCAAGATTATTGACCACGAGTCTTCTTGTATTGTTCGCACTCCGGCGTCATCCAAAATAGCGGCCAGTGCGGCCGTGCCCTCGGGTTGGGTGTTATCCGGTGAAAAAATCGCTCGGGAAGACGTATCTGACAATGCCCAGAGCACGAGAAAACCGCTGAAGACGACGATTACGGACAACACGATGAAGACGGTCTTTTTCATGTTGTCACCAGATCGTTCTTCACACGCGTATGACGTGCCGGTTTTGCTGCTTTTGCCAGTGCAACTAGCCGTTCACTGGTAACAATAGCGGATCGGCTGGCGTTGCCATCGGAATAGTAGATTTTGTTGAACCAGTGGGCACACTCGTAAAACTCTGGTGTTCCGCCGATAGCTTTACTGCCATCGCGAGCCGCTTCTAACGCCGTCATTCCTGGGCGAACATTGACGTGTGCGCGCTCATCAAGTAAGCGGATAACTCCGCGATAACGCTCAATTAAGCAGCGGTTCCAGTCCCCTTGAGCCGCTGCCTTATCAGCAGCGGCGAAAAGCTCGGATGAGGAACGCAGATCGTCGAATAAGGGCTGTGCTTTGCGGGTACTGGCGGCTCGCAAAGTCACGCCTCGTCCGCGAATACGCGATAACAAGATAATGCCCGCAATAACAAGCAGGGTCACTAAACCGAAAAGAAGAAAAGTGTTAATCGGGTTCGGTTCGCCGCCGGTCGGGTCGACGCGCGGAAATAGTTCGCCAATTTTACGAAGAATAATAGTGATGATTGATGGCCGGGTGTCGTAACGTCCCTTAGCTAACTCAGCTAGTGCCAACGCCCGGGCTTCATCGGCATCGGGCGTGGGCGGAACGAACTCAAAGGGAAACATGATTTAGGGCAGTTGTTCAGTCAGAATTCGGTTATGCCAACCTTCGGCACGGAAGCGCAAATTAATATAAGTCACGTTCATAATAGTGGTGACCAGCGGGGTAATTAATGCCCCGATGATTGTGCCGAGCACACCTGCCACAGCTGGTACGAGCGTATCTGAAGATTCCATGGCGGCAACCGTGAAGATCGAGGTAATACCACCGAAAACGATGCTTAATCCCATGAGAATGAGCATGACGGAAAAGAAAACTCCCAAAATATAGGGGACTGAGCCTTTAGAGAGGAAGAATGAACGGCGCAGGGAAGTGGCTATCCCAGTTTTTTCAACAGCTAATACTGGAAAAGCGGCCAAAAACTTTGCAGAGAGAAGAGCCATAAAAAGTGTTGCCATGACGCTCAAGAAGAAGCCGGTGAACAAGACCACGAGCATTGAATCCGAGCGTAACGAGGTAACTCCGAGAGCGGCAACGACAAAGCCAAGAAGTATCGAGAAAATAAGGAATGCTCCGAGGAAAATGCTCGACATGCCGATATAGCGGAAAATAAATGGAACTAGCCCGTCCTTGCCAATGTTAATAGCACGTTCTACGGGGACTTTTTCGCCACGTACCGACAGTATGGCGACCCGGGATGAGATCAGCATAATAAACGATGACATCGCTACGCTAATAGTGAGTATCAGGACCACCGCGATTGCGTCAGTAGGTGAAAACTCGGTCTGGCCGCTTCCTGTGAAAGCGAGTTGTCCGGTTAGCGTGCTGATGAGAGTTGTGACGATGCCTGTTGCCAGTGCTAGGAGTAGCGGCAAAAGTATCAGGGCTACCGGGTTGAACCGCATGAGTCGAACGGCGGCGTCGATAGTGGTAACTACACCCATTGGCCGAAGCGGAATAACGGTCACTTGTTGGGGATTGCGGAAATGGGCGATGTTATCAGCTTGACCATATTGGCCGTATTGGCTTGACTCGCCGTATTGGCTACCTTGGTTAGGTTGCCACGGCTGGCCATACTGGCCTGACTGACCGTACTGGCTACCTTGGTTAGGCTGCCACGGCTGGCCATACTGGCCTGACTGACCGTACTGGCCCGACTGGCCGTATTGGCCGTACGGGTCGCCTTGATTTGGCTGCCACGACTGGCCGTATTGGCCCGACTGGCCGTACGGGTTTTGACCGGATCCGTAGTTATCTGACACGGCTACTCCTCAAGTAGTGCGTAGTTGCCATCCTACAGAATAACTGGCTTTCAGCCCCAAAGGAATTGGCGCTGGGATTGTCCTACCCATCAGGTAGAATGACGCCAGTTGGTTTTCGGTAGAAAGGCATCAGCATGCATATTTTAGTTGTCGATGATGATCCGGGCATTTCGGAGATGATTGCTATCCTCCTCGAATCGGAGGGATACGACGTATCGGTGTGCGCAAACGGGTCAAGCGTACTGCCGTTATTCCATGCGGAACGTCCAGACCTTGTGCTACTTGACGTGATGTTGCCCGGTTTGGACGGTGTTTCGGTATGCCGTCAGCTACGCGAAGAATCTGATGTGCCCATTATTATGATGAGCGCAAAAACCGATTCAGTTGACGTGATCGCCGGTCTGGAAGCAGGCGCGGACGACTACGTGACCAAGCCTTTCGAAAACTCGGTGCTTCTAGCGCGAATTAAGGTGCGCCTGCGTCGTAATGAACACGAATCTGAAGTGTTACGAGTTGCTGATTTGCAGATCGACCTCAAAGCTCACGAAGTCACCCGCGGGGATGAAGTCCTGCATCTTACTCCGCTCGAATTCGATCTGCTCACCGTACTGGCACGCAAGCCCTACCAGGTTTTCTCTCGCGAAGAACTGCTCGAGCAGGTCTGGGGGTACCGCCATTCTGCCGATACGCGGCTTGTTAATGTACACATCCAACGCCTGCGTGCCAAGGTCGAAAAAGACGTGGAAAACCCGCAGGTTGTGTTGACAGTACGCGGTGTAGGCTACCGTGCGGGAGCAACTAAGGAGTGAATCCGAGCGCTGCTGCGACCACGCCGTCCGCTCCAGCCAACCAGCCTAGGGGCTTATTTGACGTGCTCGCACGGTATTTTAAACGAATCCGCACCACGTGGATTTCCTCGCTCACGCTACGTACGATCACGCTGATTGTGGTGGGATCGGTTATTGCGATGATGCTAACCGGTGCGATTATTGTGAACCAGATTAAGAGTGCGGTTTATTCGCAAACCGTGTCTCTGAATATCGAGCAGTTCGCCACCGACGCCCAGATCGCCCAAGACCGCTTCGGAGTTACATCCTCACCTACTACCGCACAATCACAGCGAATCGCCCTTGAACTGGTTTCTTCAATGTACGATCCGGCACGCGGGCTTATCGGAGCGGTGCTACTGCGTTCTCCGGGGCAAGTGAATCCGGATTCGGCTATTTTGGAACCGGCAACGGCAACCACCACCAAGGTGCGGTCGCTAGTCACTGATGAGTTACGCGAAGCTGTGCGCTCAGGGGACCATATCGCCTGGCAATCGGTGGCGATTGCCAACCCAGACGGATCGACCCAACCCGGAATCGTCATTGGTACGCAAATCACCGTTCCGGCGTCGGGAACCTATGAACTCTACGCCGCCTATTCCATGCAAACCCAAGAGGACCTACTGGGAACCACGTTCCGCGCGCTCGCGCTTGCGATGGTTGGGCTGATCGTTATTATTTCGCTGATCTCGTGGATCGTGATGAGTCTGGTGCTCAAACCGATTCGTGCGGCTTCACAAAACGCACGGCTACTGACCGAAGGTGATTTTAACTCCCGGATGGTCGTGCATGGGTCTGATGAGCTGGCACAACTGGGCAAATCCTTTAACACGATGGCGGAATCGTTGGAGGAACAGTTCACTCGGCTCGAACGGATGTCGGCAATTCAAACCGATTTCGTTTCGGCGGTTTCCCACGAACTGCGTACGCCTGTTACCACGATTCGCATGGCTGGCCAGCTTATTTACGATAAGCGCGAGGACTTACCGCCAGCGCTGAAACGCAGCGCAGAATTGCAACACTCCCAGTTAAACAACTTGGATGCGATGCTCTCGGATCTGCTTGAGATTTCTCGGTACGACGCCGGTGGCATGTCATTGGTGGGAGAAAAAGCAGATATTGCTGAGATCGCCCGCCAAGTTATTAAGCTTTCCGAACCGTTGGCCTTAGATAACGGCGTCATTGTTGAGCTTGATGTTACCGGGGATACCGAGGCGGAAGTTGAACCGCTCCGGGTGGAACGTATTATCCGCAACCTTGTGGTTAATGCCCTAGAACATGCTGAGGGCCGGCCGGTGAAGGTGTCGATAGTTGGCGGGCGAACGGCAATCGCAGTACAGGTTCAAGACCACGGGGTGGGAATTAGCCCAGAACAAGCCAAACAAGTATTTGAACGTTTCTGGCGGGCAGATTCTTCACGGGTACGCAAATCTGGTGGGACCGGGCTGGGCCTGACCATTGCTCGTGAAGATGCGCTTATTCACGGTGGCAAACTTGAAGCGACCGGTGAGCTGGGTGTGGGATCGACCTTCCTGCTCACCTTGCCGCGTAGCCCGGGGGCCGCTTTTACCAAGCCGCTCGCGCTGGAACCGCCCCAACCGTATGTTATTCCGGAACTGGAACCAGCTTCAGGGGCAGTTTCAGAGCCGGAGCCACTACTGGTTGATAGTGGTGTTGCGGCTGCGAGTGAGGCGTCGGTAGCGACTGCGGTACTCATCGACGATGAGACTGTTATTCCTGCCGTTCACAGTGTCGATAACACGGTGGCGGATAGTCCTGGATCGAGCGACAGCCCCGCGGCAACGGAGGCGAAAAATGAGTAAACGACTCCTTGCCTTGCTGTCCGTGCTTACGATCATCCTTGCCGGATGTGCCGGACTACCGCGAGCGGGCGAACCACAGGTGGTGGAAAAATCCGAACAGTACGCTGGCGGCGTCGTTCTTGACCCGCAAGGCCCGGCGAAAGATGCTTCTGCCGAAGATATTGTCAGCGGTTTTATGCGGGCCTCCTCGGCAGGATTCTCCGATGATTTCGTCGTCGCTCGGCAGTATCTAACTCCGGAAGCGGCGGCAACATGGAATCCGACCACACAGGTGCGAATCTATCCCGACTCGCAAAACCAATCGGTAACCCAAACACGTTCGGGAGCTTATCGGGTGACCGTTGGTGCTGGCGGGATTCTCGACACTGCTGGGCGTTACACTGCGTCCGCTCCAGATGCGGTACTCACCATGGAGTTTTCGCTATTGCGTGATGTGGATGGACAGTGGCGGATTGCGGTGTTGGACGATGGTGTGACTATGCCTGAATCCCTCTTCCAATCTCTATTCGCGGAAGCCCCGATTTATTTCTTGTCAGCCGACCAGACAACTTTCGTCCCAGACTTGCGCTGGTATCCACGTGCCGATATGCAAACTGCGCTCGCCCAGGGAATAATCGACGGACCGTCGTCATGGCTGTCATCGTCAGTACGGACAATTTTGCCGGCGGATACCACTTTGGGAACCCCGACCGTTAAGGTTGACGGCTCCACGGCGATTGTTGATCTGCGTGCCCAACATGCGAATTTGAGCGAGTCCGAACTAACTTTGCTCTACGCCCAGTTCACTAAAACTTATTCGAGTATGCCCAATATTTCGGATATTGATTTGCGGCTTAACGGTAGCGTAGTCAAAATCCCGTCGAAAATAGATCTGCAGTCTTATCCGTATTCGGCGTACAAACTCTTGGCTTTGCTCAATGGCAACCCGGTAACTGTTGGGGAGGATAAAGTTACCCCGCTGATGGACGCTGCAGTTACTCAAGGTTTGCAATTAACAGATCTGGCTGTTGGCTACACGGAAACACCGTCTTGGATTGCTGCTATCGGTAATGAAGGCACCACGATTTACCATATCGAGATAGCAACGGAGACGGTAGCTACGATCTATTCCGGCACTCAGCTCGTCCCGCCCAGTGTTGATTCTGATGCATACGTGTGGACGAGTGAAGAAAGTGGGACCGGTGAACTGGTGGCCATTAGTACTTCCAATTTCGACGTCCGAAAACTCAGTGCCCCGTGGCTGGAAGGTGCCACCATTCGCCACATTGCGATATCACGTGAAGGTGCCCGCATTGCGTTGCTGGTGGAGCGGGATGACTCGGTGCAATTACTACTTGCTGGAATTCAGCGAGAACGCGATGGGACGCCGATCGCGATAGGCGATCCGGTGCGTTACGGCCAGCGGCTGACTGATATTAGCGATATTGCTTGGGTGTCGGATGCTCGGCTCGTTGCCATTGGTAAGTCGGTTTCTTCGCCGGAAGGTGGGTTGTTCTCGGTTCCACTGGGCGCTCCAATTGCTTCAATGAGTACGGTTGATGGGATGGTGCACCTGACTGCCGGGCGTGGGGACGAGTCCATTATTTTGGAAACAACGAAGAGTGAGTTGTTTACCTACGACGCCGGTGCGTGGCGGCTGATCTCAACCGGGGTGACTGCTCCGACCTATCCGGGCTGATCGGGAGTGTGCGATGGGCCGCTGGCTTGATGGCATCCTCGATATTGTCTACCCGCGGGCGTGCGCCGGATGTGGTGCGTGGGATGAAACGTTGTGTGCGGCATGTGCTAGTGAGCTGACCGGAGCATTGCGTCGAGTTGAATCTGGAGCACCATATTTGATGAATATTGCCCCTGATGGTACGACGTATCCGGCTTTCCCGGTGTGGGCGATTGCCGAGTATCGTGGGACGGTGGCACAGGTGATTGTGCACTGGAAAAACACTCACGACCGGCGTCTTGACCAGATAATGGCGGGAATATTCGAGCGTGCCTGTGCGGAGCTCGTAAGGGGCTCAGCGCCTGAAGCAGAAACTCCGCTTTCGCCGGTAGCTTCGCTTTCGCCGGTAGCGCTGGGGAATGATCCGGCAGAGCTCGTGGTGCTGCCGGTTCCTTCGCAGGGGAGCCGGCGTCGAGACGGACGTTTTGTAACTGGAGTATTAGCTAGGGTAGCTGCACGCGCGGTTGGTGGGCGTTATCTTGACGTTTTGCGAATGACGCCGGAGCGTGGCTTGTTGGGAAGGTTAATGGCCTTTTGGCGTGAAAAACGCAGGGGAGCTATCGGACAAACAGGTGTGCGGGCGAGGGCGAGTAAAGCTGATTTGGTGTACTCCCGGCGCGATCTTAGCGCTAGCCGGGTGCTGTTAATCGATGATGTTTTGACATCTGGTGCGACGCTTGCAGGTGCTGCTCGCGCGATTGCGCAGGCAGGTGGCTCGGTGGTGGGCGCGGTCGTTTTTGCGACCACCGCACACCCTTGAGTTTCGTGGTCCACACCACATTTGCGGGGTGGTGCGAGTATACTTACGGTATCCGAATTTACTGCGAAACCGTTTTGCGGGAATCACGTATCACGAGGAGGTGATGCGGATCTTTTGGCTCGCAAACGCGAGCGCAGTCCCTGTGGTTTAAGCCCTGTGGTTTATCCACTTTCTCACCCGGCCCGAGGAGGTCATCGTGGAATTTGTTGTCAAAGGTCGCCATACTGAGATTTCGGACAGTTTCCGAGCGCATGTAGAAGAAAAGCTTGCAAAAGTAGCGCAGTTTGCGCCGCGCGCTCAACGAGTCGAAGTAGAAGTTACTAAAGAGCAGAATCCGGCGCAGGCAGATAATGCTGAGCGGATAGAGATTACTGTTCGGGATAAAGGTCCGGTGGTGCGGGCAGAAGCAGCGGCTTCGGAACGTCTGGGCGCACTGGATCTAGCGGCACAAAAACTATTTGAGCGACTGCGTCGAAAGAATGAAAGGTCCAAGGACCGCACCACCCGTGCACAAACCATTCGGGGTGCCGGGGCTGGTGAGCTGAATGTTGATGAGTTGATGGCTGAGGCGAAAGCGGCCAAGGCTGTTGAGCCGGAGCCGGTTGCGGAAAAGCCCAGTCGTCCAACTTCGGTAGGGGAAATGGTGGAAAAGCCACTTGGTGATTCCCCGGCAGTTGTGCGCGATAAGTTGTATGAAGCTAAGCCGATGTCGGTCGAGCAGGCCATTGACGAAATGGAACTAGTGGGTCATCCGTTCTATCTATTTATTGATGAGGAAACCCATCAGCCCTGTGCGGTTTACCGTCGTCGTGGATGGACCTACGGCGTGCTCCGGCTGGATGCTAAGACTGTTGATCACGGTCCAGGAGCCTAAATTTTCAACTAACAATTAACGACATGAGCATGTCTCACGCGGTGCCATATTTGTACGGCGCTGTTTGTGATACATGCTCATTGTCTTTTGGTTTAATCTCGGGGGATCCGGTGGGTATTTCCTCGTTGCGTGCGGCGTATTTTGGTGTTGCGCTGGCAGAATAATTGATTGGTTTGCCACACAAAATATTCTATAATGGAAACGTTCCAAAAAAGGGGTTATGGTGGTGTACGAGCCACCGGGCTACCTGAATATCAACACAATTTTCAAGGAGATTAGCTAGATGACCGCTAACGTAATCGAAGTAAATGAGCCAAAGCCAGCACGTGAGTACGGCGAAGTCGCATACTCCATGCCGCGCATTGGTGACAAGGCTCCAGAGTTTGAAGCCAACACCACGCAAGGCCCGATCAACTTCCCGTCGGACTACAAGGGCCAATGGGTTATCCTTTTCTCCCACCCGGCTGACTTCACCCCGGTATGTACCTCGGAGTTCACGACCTTCGCCGTGATGGAAGAAGAGTTCGCCAAGTACAACACCAAGCTGGTAGGTGTGTCGGTGGACGGCCTTTCCTCGCATATCGCGTGGCTACGCACCATTCGCGAGAAGATTGAGTTCCGTGGCTGGAAGAACGTCGAAGTAAAGTTCCCGCTTATTGACGACATTTCGATGAATGTTTCGCGCAAGTACGGCATGATTATGCCGGGCGAAGCTGACACCTCGGCCGTCCGCGCAGTATTCATTATTGATCCAAAGGGCGTCGTCCGTACTCTCATGTACTACCCGCTGTCCACCGGACGCAATATGAAGGAAATTCTGCGTGTTGTTAAGGCGCTGCAGACTGCTGATGCGTTCTCGGTAGCAACCCCGGCTGACTGGGTTCCGGGCGAGCGCGTTATCGTGCCGACCGCAGGCTCGTGTGGAGTTGCGGAGGATCGCATGACCGGTAAGGAAGAGGGCGTCGAGTGTATCGACTGGTTCTTCTGCACCAAGGCGATTTCTGAAGAAGAAGTCGAGAAGGCTATCCAGAAGTAAGAGATTTTGCTAGCGCGTGAAGCGCAATTGCTAACAGCACTTCGGGCCCGCCTGATGGCGGGCCCGAAGTGTTTCTTTGGGTAGCCACAGTGTTTTTCTGGGTGACCACTTCGAACGGTGATGAATTGCTCACGGCTAGGCAAGCAATCCTACTGAACTGCTATCAAGGTCAGTAAGATGGAATATGTTTTGTAAGTTGCGCTTAAACCCGGTGTCCCTCGGGTAGTGCTGAAAGAGGTTGATATGTCGAAACGTCCACTGCAAGTAGCAGTGATTGGCGCTGGTCCAGCAGGGATTTACGCTTCGGATATTTTGTCCAAATCTGATATTGATGTGCAGGTTGATCTGTACGAGAAGCTTCCGGCTCCTTATGGCCTAGTCCGTTACGGTGTGGCCCCGGACCATCCGCGGATTAAGGCGATTATTAATGCGCTATACAACGTTTTGCAACGCGGAGATATTCGGTTAGTGGGCAACGTGGAAATCGGGAAGGATCTGACCTTCGAAGAGCTTCACGAACACTACGACGCTATTTTGCTTTCCACCGGTGCTGACCGGGATCGGCCCTTTAACATCCCGGGTGCAGATCTACCAGAAGTGTATGGTGCTGCTGATTTCGTCTACTGGTACGACGGGCACCCAGACTACCCGCGTACATGGCCGCTGGAAGCTAAAGAAGTTGCTGTGTTTGGTGTAGGTAATGTGGCGCTTGATGTCGCCCGTATTCTTGCCAAGCATCCAGATGATCTTATGAGTACGGAAATTCCGGAAAATGTTGAGCAGGGGCTACGTCAGAACCCGATTACCGATGTGCACGTATTTGGTCGCCGCGGTCCGGCCCAGGTGAAGTTCACCCCGATGGAGCTGCGCGAGCTCGGCCAAGTGCCGGATGTTGATATCGTCGTCTACCCGGAAGATTTCGACTATGACGAAGGCTCAGAGCAGGCAATGGACGAGTCTAAGATGACCCGTCAGGTCGTTGAGCAACTCACCAACTACGCCTTCCAAGACGAAGAAGATCTTACTGCCTCGCGCCGGATCCACATTCATATGCTTCAAGCCCCGGCTGAGATTTTGGGTGAGGGCAAGGTTGAAGGCGTTCGGATGGAGCGCATGGAGCTCCAAGGCGACGGCTCAGTTAAAGGTACGGGAGAATTCCTTGATTACCCGGTACAGGCGGTTTACCGTGCTGTCGGTTACTACTCTTCGCCAATCCCGGGAGCCCCGTTCGATGTTAAGCGCGGTATTGTGCCCAATATTGAAGGTCGAGTTACCGATAATGAGGGCAATATTGTCAACGGCATGTATGCTACGGGCTGGATTAAGCGTGGCCCGGTAGGCCTTATCGGTTCGACCAAATCGGATGCGCAAGAAACTATCGGTCATATGATCGAAGACTTCGAAGCTGGTCGTTTGCATGCGACAACTGATGCGGTGGGCTGGGATTCGGTGAAGCCGATCCTTGATGAGCGTGCTGTGCGCTATACCGACTGGCAGGGTTGGGAGCGGTTGTCAGCTTTTGAGCGTGAACTGGGCGAGGCGCAGGGACGTGAGCGCATTAAAGTGGTCGAACGGGAGACCATGACGGCTATTTCGCGCGGTGAAGAGCACGACGGGAAGCTCTATTAAGCAATTATCGGCCCGCTACGGCGGGGTAGACGTCATTTGCGCTAAATAAGCTGGCTATCGGGGCGTTTTTGGCACCGATAGCCAGCTTATTTAGCAAGGTTGACAGTTAACCCGTGCGAGTTGGGTTGTTTTTATCGGTAATTGACGAATTGCAACGCGATATCCAGCTTGGCGCTCTTCAAAAGGGCAATCGTGGCTTGCAAATCATCGCGCGACTTCGACGAAACCCGCACCTCGCTGCCCTGAATTTGGGATTTGACTGATTTCGGGGCCTCTTCGCGGATAATCTTGGTGATTTTCTTCGCGTTTTCTTGGCTGATACCTTCTTTCAGTACACCTACTAGGCGGAATTCCTTGCCGGAAGGCTTGGGCTCGCCATCACCTACATCCACCTGCTTCAGTGACAGCCCGCGGCGAATCAGTTTCGACTGGAGTACGTCCCAGACTGCTAATACCCGCTCGGATGTATTAGCCGCCATGGTAATAACTTCGCCTTTGAGCTCAATCCATGCGCCCACGTTTTTGAAATCGTAACGTTGATTAATCTCTTTCGCGGCTTGATTCACCGCATTGTCAACTTCTTGGTAGTCGTATTTCGACACAACATCAAATGATGAAACTGCCATGATCTGCCTCACTTATTTCTTTGAAATCGCCGCAAAATCGTAAATGTGACCAGTGCGGCACTCGTTTTCTCCCTATCAGTTTGACACGGGTGTGGTGGGAACTGGTAATCTCGATATCCGCATGAGGTTTTAAAACGTCATGTACGGCAGGTTGACCGAGCGGCCAATGGTATCTGACTGTAAATCAGACGCGAGAGCTACGGGGGTTCGAATCCCTCACCTGCCACTGATCTTGACGGTAGTACGTTGCTCTTGTCAGCGCTACACTGCCAAGATCGCGCACTTGAGTGGTGATATGCTTCACCGCCTAAGATCGCGACAAAGTTGGTTCGCATTTCGCAAGGTTGATATGCTTTCCAGCGTTGCCCCGATAGCTCAGTCGGCAGAGCGTCTCCATGGTAAGGAGAAGGTCAAGGGTTCGATTCCCTTTCGGGGCTCGATTCATTTCTCATAAGGAAATGAACTCGGCGGGGTAGCTCAGTTGGTCAGAGCGCACGACTCATAATCGTGAGGTCGCGGGTTCAAACCCCGCCTCCGCTACAAGTAAGATGAAGCAATCCCGCTTCTAACCAAGCCGAACGTGAGGAATAACCAGTGGCTAGCAAGTCTGCAGACGTTCGCCCCAAGATCACCCTCGCTTGCGAGGTTTGCAAGGAGCGTAACTACATCACCAAGAAGAACCGTCGTAATACGCCGGATCGCCTTCAGCTGAAGAAGTACTGCCCGCGTTGTAACGCGTCGCAGATGCACCGCGAGACCCGCTAAGGTCAAGCAATTAGGAAGCCCTTCCACATTCGGAAGGGTTTTTCTTTTGCGATCGAGTCGGTCTTTGGCTGAGCCTGCGGCTCCGCCGGCCGCCCGCAGGCGCTGGCCCCGCACGGGTGCTGCTCCGCTCGCTAGCTCCGCCGACGCTGAGTCCGCAGGCGCTGACTCCCGTCCCGCCCGCTGGCTCACCCGCCTAATCTGCGCGATACTAATACCAGTCAACGTTGAGGAGTCCACGTGTCTTGTTCCACGCCGGAAACCATCGGGCATGACCCGGTGCCGCCAGCCGTTCCATCCAACCGTTTTAACCTTGCAGCTACTTCGCTCGCCGAGATGACCACCCTTGGCGTGGGAGGCCCGGTTTCCCGCTTGGTGTTGGCCGAAAGCGAGGCTGAAATCGTAGAGACGATCCGGGAAGCGGACGATGCCGGAATCCCCGTTTTAATGATTGGCGGCGGTTCGAATATTCTCGCCTCAGATGAGGCTTTTGACGGTGTCGTGGTGCGCGATATGCGCGCTGACATTAAGACAACAGAAGACGATAGTTGCGGCGGCGGAGAAATGATCGCCACCGCAGGCGTGCCGTGGGACGATCTAGTGGTCTACTCCCTCGAGTCGGAGTGGATCGGTTTAGAAGCGCTGTCAGGAATTCCCGGCTCGGTCGGAGCCGCTCCCGTACAAAACATTGGTGCTTACGGCCAAGAAGTCGCGTCCACGATTGCTTCTTTACGTGTTTACGACCGGGCTACTCAGAAGATCCGGACACTGTTTTTAAGCGACCTTGATTTCGGCTACCGGCATTCGCTGTTAAAAGAATCCATGGTCACCGGTAGCGAAGGCAAGAAATGGGGGCCATCGCCGCGGTGGATCGTGCTAGAGGTTAAGTTCCACCTGCGTCGTGCCACACTGGCCAGCCCCGTCCAGTACGGTCAGTTGGCGAAACATCTGGGTGTCGAACTCGGAGCCCGTGTTCTGGCAACTGACTTACGTCAAGCGGTCCTTGAGCTACGCCGTTCGAAATCCATGGTGCTCGACGATACTGACCGCAACACCTACTCGGCAGGATCCTTCTTCACCAACCCGGTGCTCACCGAAGAACAAGCAACGCAACTGCCCGAAGGCGCACCGCGCTATGGGGTGTCCAACTCGGCGGCCATTAATCAAATCGGTGCCGCCGCCCCGAAATTTGCTGGCCAGGTGAAAACCTCAGCGGCTTGGTTGATCGACCACGCCGGTTTCCCGGCGGGCTTCAATATGCCCGGCCCAGCCGCACTGTCCACAAAACACTCCCTCGCACTAACAAACCGGGGTGGAGCTAATGCGCAAGATCTGGTGAACCTCGCTCGCACCATCCGTGACGGTGTTATCGAAAAATTTGGGGTGACCTTGGTGCCGGAGCCAGTAATTCTGGGTGTGGAGATTTAGCGCTAATTCTACGCAGAGGAGCTTTGTGCCGGAGCGCTTTGCACGCGAGAACTCTACGCAGGAGAACTTTGAGGCGGCGTGTTAATCCACTGGTCAACTTCACCGAGCCAGCGCGACTTCGATTCCTTGCTCGCTAACGATGCATTAATCGAGGACCGTGCCAGCTTGGCAATTGCGTAGTCGTCTAACCCGAGATCGCGGGCAATCTGATACTGCTCGGTTAACCGGGAGAGGAACAGCAACGGATCATCAGCGCCGAGTGCGATTTCCGCACCCGCCGCAACTAACGTGGGCAGCGGAATCTCGTGGCGATGCGAATAAACCCCGAGCGCCACATTCGACGCCGGACACACCTCAAACGCAATTCCTGCGTCCACAATTCGCTTCAGCAGATCCGAATCTTCCGAAGCCCGCACGCCATGTCCGATTCGAGTGGGTTGCAAATGATCAACAACCTCCACCAAATGCTCCGGGCCCAGCAACTCTCCACCATGCGGGACCGAAGCCAACCCGGCACGACGCGCAATATTAAAAGCACGTTTCCACGATGCAGTATCACCGCGTCGTTCGTCATTACTCAAACCAAAGGCAATAACCGAACCTGGGCCATCACCGGCGTGCTTGGCAGCCAGCCTCGCCAACGTCCGCGCCTCCAAAGGATAGCGAATCCGGGAAGCTGCCACGATAACCCCCACCTCAATGCCGACCTCTCGGGAAGCAATCGCCGCCTCGTCCAGCACGATCTCCAACGCCGGGGTAATACCACCTACAAAGGGCGCATACGAGGTCGGGTCGATTTGGATCTCGAGGCGCCGGGAGCCTTCTTTTTTGTCGTCTTCGGCGGCTTCGCGCACGATCCGCCGCATCGCCGATTCGCTGCGGACAACTTTACGGGCGGCATCATAGGAGCGTTGAAAACGAAACCAGCCGCGTTGATCGGCAGGCACCAGCAGGGCTTTATCATCAGTGAGATTATCTGGGAGCCGAATATCTTGTTCGCGTGCCATATCGACCAGCGTGGACACTCGCATTGAACCAGTGAAATGCAAGTGCAGATGGGCTTTAGGTAAGGCATTAAGATCGCGCATAGGGCCCATTTTGCCATAACGCCTACCGGACAAGTTTGAAAGCCCACGAGGAAATCCCTATAACTGAAGCATGCACAACAGCACTCGCGCCCGATCTGAGCAAAATCTTGCCACGCTTTTGACCGGAGGCCACGCGCAAGAGATTCTACGTGTAGCCTACGCCGGGCGGGCACAGGTCCGCTCGTGGGCATTGCACGCCGTACATCATCGTCCGGGAGCCGGGGTAACCGCCGGATACTCGGTGATTTTCGACGCCGACCCGGCCGACGGGCGCGGAAGTGACCGTTACGTGCTGGTGTCCTCGGCAAAGCTCAACGAACAGCGCCTGGTGGCCGACGGCGGGGTGAGCCTGCAATGGGATACGCATCGGATTCACGTGTGGGAGCACCCCTATGATCCCGAGTTGCCGGCGCTTCGCTTAGGGTGCGATCCCAATGCGTTATCGCAAAAACTGGCTGAACATGTGGAGATCGAATTGCTAGCGTATCGGCCCACCCGGCGTGCCGTGCTTCGAATCGACCGCGGTGATACCACGCAATACGTCAAAATCGTTCGTCCCCGCGCCTATCGAGAGCTACTTGACCGGTTCACTATGCTCGAACGTTCGCCCGTCCCTACGCCGCGTCTGGTCCATTCAGATCCGGCTGGCTTGCTCGTGATTTCCGGGCTTAACGGTACGCCGTTGAACCGGATTTATGCCGCGTTGAAAACGACGCCGGAACGCAGTGCGCGGCCGATTCTTGATCAGCTGGCACAAACCTTGGACGGGCTCCCTTTGGTGGCGCTTGGGTTGAAGCCCCGCCCGGCGTGGGTGGATCGGTGTGAGCATTACGGCGACGCCGCTGCGGTCGCTTTACCAGACCAGCGGGCCCGGATTGACCGGCTAGTTTCGGGGATACGGGAGCTGTTGGCTAAAGCTGATTTAGGTCCGATCGTTCCTACGCACGGAGATTTTTATGAAGCTAATATTCTTATCGATCCAGACACCTTGGAGGTGTCGGGGTTATTAGATGTGGATTCGCTTGGTCCGGGATACCGGGTGCATGACTGGGCGTGCCTGTTGGGACATTTGTCGGTGCTTCCCGGTCTTTCTCCGAAATCCTATAGTCATGTGCCGGCAATACTGCAGGATTGGCGCTTGCGAGTAGTGCGCTGGGTTGATCCGGTGGCTTTGGGTGCTTCCGCGGCCGGTGTGACGCTTTCCCTAGTTTCGGGTGCGCGCAAGAGCTCGAAGCCAAACTGGCAGGTAGAAGCAGAGTCGCGTTTGCGAGTTGCTGAAGAATGGCTCAAGTTTGGTCGAGAATCTATTTGACAGTTGACAATTTCGGGTATTATGCCTTAAAAGGACATATGCTACACGGGTAGTTGGGGGAAGCTCAGCGTTAAGCCAGTCTAAATATCAGCACCATATGACGCCGGGAAGGATGCGACAATGAAGAAAACCAATACGGAACCGGCGTCGAAAACAGAGTATGTGTATAACGAGATTCGGGAACGTATCTTAGACGGTCGCTACTCTCCGGGATTCCGTCTCGTGCTGAGTTCGCTAGCTGAAGAGTACAGTATGTCCACCGTTCCGGTGCGCGAAGCTATCCGCTGGTTAGAAGCTGAAGAGCTCGTGGAATACAAACACAATTCTGGCGCGATGGTATCGCGCGTAGATATAACCAGCTATGGCGAATCAATGGCGATTCTGGCTTATTTAGAGGGAGTAGCTACCGCAAGTTCCGCGCCGTATCTCACCGAGGGCATGTTGCGAAAGGCAGAGCGCCTCAATCAAGAAATGGACGCCATTATTCGGGCGGAACATTTTGATGCTGTCGCTTGGAGAGAGCTCAATTCACAGTTTCATACGTTACTTTATTCGGCGTGTAAGAATAAACGGTTGAAAGAATTGATTTTTTGCGAGGCGGAACGGGTCCAACGGGTTCGGCGGTCTTCCTTCGAATTCAACGCCCAAAGATCAGCCAAATCAGTTGAACAACATGCTGAGCTGATTCGGCTGATCCGTGAGGGTGCGCCGGGTCTGAAGATTGAGCTTTTTGCACGGCAACACAAGCTGAGTACCTACGAACGGTTAACAGAAGATACTCAATAGCCGGCCCGCTACGCCGCAGTCCTGTCCCGCGCCCGGCCTACTCGTAGTTGCGCGTGAGCACCGGGTGATTCGACAGGATTGAAACCCGGTTAAAAGCATTAATTGCGATTAAGTTCCAGCCGATTGCCGCGATCTGTTCGGTGGTGAAATTGTCTTCTAAATCAGAATATGCCTCATCTAAGGCAGTGGACTGGGGGTCAAGCTGAGATACCGCTTCGGCGTAAGCAAGAGCTGCACGCTCCGCATCGGTGAAAATATCGACGCTCCGCCACGTGGTGATCACATCCAGCTTGTACTGCGGTACGCCAGCCTTCAACGCCGCTGGAAAGTGCGTTGTTAAGCACGTAGCACATCCATTAAGTTGCGATGCGCGAACCATCATCAGCTCAATCAAATCACGGCCAATACCGACTTCTTCGGAGAGCTGCCGAACATGTTTTGTTAAATCAACTAAAGATCGGTAGGGCTCCCGCGCTACTTTTTCGATATAGACGCGCTTTTGCTTGGGCATATTGTTCTCCTTAGGTTGCTGGCACGTTTAGCATCTGGGCTAAGGTGCATTATCTGACAGGGCATTATCTGACTATGTACCTCAACGCTGAAAACGCCCTAAATCTTCCCGGAACGCTTATTGGGCGACCTGCTCTGCGACCGCCTTATTGTTGAGCATGCCAATACCATCAATGGCGACGGTAACGGTTTTCCCGGGTGTCACATAAACGGAGGGCTGACGCGCTTGGCCAACACCACCTGGAGTACCCGTGAGGATAATATCGCCCGGATTAAGCGTGACCATTGTAGAAATGTATTGGACGAGAGCAACGGGGCCGAAAAGGAGATCATTGACCGGTGCATCCTGCATAACTTCGCCATCAAGGGTGGTCACTATACGTGCGTCGGCGGGGAACTCGTCCGGAGTAACAATAACCGGGCCGATCGGCGTCGTACCTTCCCATACTTTGCCTTGAATCCACTGTGAAGAGCGATACTGCCAATCGCGTAAGGAACCGTCGTTAGCCACGGTGTAGCCGGCAATAGCCGCTTCAGCTTCTGCGGCGGTGGCGCGGCGTATCTTCTTCCCAATAACAACAGTCAGTTCGCCTTCGTAATCGAACCTGTCAGTTTCCGGTGGAATCTCCAGGTCGTCATTCGCGCCGATTAAAGATTCAGCGAATTTCACGAAAAGCGCAGGATACTCCGGGGTTTGGTGGCCCATCTCTTCGATATGGCTACGGTAGTTAATACCAACGCAGATCACTTTCGACGGCGAAGGAAGCACCGGAGCAAGATCTGCGCTCGCAAAATCGCCCTCTTCGCCGGTGGCGTTCGCGGCGTCGTCCAACGAGCCGTGAGCAAGCAGATCGGAAACCGAGTCGTATCCCGGTATAACAGTGTATTTGCCGCCGTCCACGCGCACTGCGCAGGTCGAGCCCCCACGGCGAATTGTTGCGAGCTTCATCGAGTTCCTCCTCTGAGTATCGTCTGGCTAGTATCGATTATTCCAAAAATGGCGGATTTCCACGGAGTAAAAACCGGGAAATCCGCCATTTGCAGTCGTAACGAGAACGGGCACGCTCGCTACCAGAGTGCTAAAACACGCGACTTCTAGGAAGATACCACCTAGGCGAATAGCTCTTGGAGTCGCAGTGCGCCTGCTTCGAGATCCTCATCAGCTAAAGCATAGGAGAAACGCACATAGCCCGGGGCGCCGAAAGCTTCACCCGGAACAACTGCCACTTCAGCTTCTTCCAAAATAAGGGTAGCGAGTTCTGCCGACGTATGAGCCACCCGGCCCTTAATCTCCTTGCCGAGAAGCTGCTCAACCCGCGGGAAAACGTAGAAAGCGCCCGTCGGTTCGGGAACTTCAAACCCGTCAATTTCGCGCAACATTTCAACGAGCTTCTTGCGGCGTCGATCGAAAGCAACCTTCATTTCCTCAACAACGCTCTGGTCGCCCTTAAGCGCAGCGATTGCGGCACGCTGGGAAACATTAGCGACATTCGAGGTGGCATGAGACTGGAAATTCGCGGCCTGCTTGATGACGTCCGCCGGGCCGTACATCCAGCCCACCCGCCAACCAGTCATGGCATAGGTCTTGGCAACACCATTAACCACAATGGTTTGGTCGGCTAGTTCGGGAACAACGGACAGCAGGTAGGACATTTCGCCCGAGTAAATAAGCCGTTCGTAAATTTCGTCGGTAATAACCCAGATGCCGTTCTCGAGCGCCCAGTTACCGATGGCCTTGAGCTCATCAGCAGAGTAAACCGAACCGGTCGGGTTCGAAGGCGAACATAGCAGCAGGGCTTTGGTCTTGTCCGTCAGCGCGCTGTCCAGCTGGTCAACCGTAACCTTGTAATCCTGTTCTACACCGGCGAATACCTCCACTGGATCGCCACCGCACAACCGGATCGCCTCCGGGTAAGTAGTCCAGTAAGGAGCGGGCAGAATAACCTCATCTCCGTCGGAGACGATCGCGGCAAAAGCTTGATAAACCGCTTGCTTACCACCATTGGTGACAATAATGTCTTTTGCCGCTACTTCGTGTCCACTATCTTCTTTGACGCGGGCAGCAATCGCTTCACGCAACTCCAGCAGACCAATAGCAGGAGTGTATTTGTGGTTGGCCGGATCTTGACAGGCAGCAACCGCAGCCGCAACAACATGCGCGGGGGTAGGGAAGTTCGGTTCGCCAGCTCCATAACCAATAACGGGAGCGCCGGCAGCCTTCAGTGCCTTTGCTTTCGCATCCACGGCCAGGGTGGCAGATTCTTGTAATGCTCCGAGACGAGTAGAGACTCGGGTCTTAGGTTTCTTATTAGCCATGAGCATATATTTTCATTATTCGCCCTTGATGTCACTGCTTTCTCATCTGGGGAGCGGCAATAACGCGCTAACGTGGTCACCGTAACACTGATCAGGGCTGTTCCCGTTTGAATCTGATGGCTACGAATCGATAGAGTAGGGGACGTTGCGAAAAGCACATAGCGGTATGCCCCTGTTATCGGGCATAATATAATGTGCTTTCCAAAGGGCAGTGGCGCAATTGGTAGCGCACCGGTCTCCAAAACCGGCGGTTGTGGGTTCGAGTCCCTCCTGCCCTGCTGAGAAGGCGGCCCACTCGGGCCGCTTTCCATTATCTACGAGAGGACGATGAACGTGAGCCCAGCTGCAGCATCGAATAATGCGCGGAAGAAGGCCCAGAAGAAAGGGCTTATCGAGCGCATCGTGCAGTTTTTTAAAGAGGTACTGCGTGAGCTGAAGAAGGTTCAGCGTCCTACGCGTGCGGAATTGTGGAAGCTGTTCCTCACGGTTGTTTTCTTTGTTTCCATCGTTATGGTATTCGTCGGCCTGCTTGACCTCGGCTTTGCCAAGCTTGTCATGCTGGTCTTCGGATAGCGTGCACTTTAGTTTCGAAAGCAGGATTTATGTCTGAGGAAAAGTTTGAAAAGATGAGCGGTAATCCGCTATTTTCTGATGCCTCCGACCAGTCAGCGTCGGCGGTTGCTGAGGTAGCAGCAGAAGAAGACGTTGAACTGTCTTTCGACGATATTGCCACGGACGACGACGTTCGCGCGGATAACGCAGCAGACGTTGCGGATGCGGCAGCAGAGGCTGAAGAAGACGACGGCGTCGTCACCGAAGAAATGGTGCGCGAAAAGCTGAAGGGTCTTCCGGGCCGGTGGTATGTGCTCCACACCTATGCCGGTTACGAAAAGCGTGTTAAGCAGGACTTGGAAACCCGGATTATTTCCATGGATATGGAAGATTACATTTTCCAGGTTGAAGTACCGATGGAAGAAGTTTTTGAAGTCAAGAAGGGTCAGCGCAAGCTGGTTTCGCGGGTGCGCATGCCGGGCTATGCCCTTGTGCGTATGAAGCTGAATGACGATTCTTGGCGAGTAGTACAAGATACGAATGGTGTTACTGGTTTCGTTGGAAACGGCCGAAATCCGGTAGCACTTACCCCTGATGAAGTTGTGCAAATGCTCACTCCGGTTGTGGAACAGGAAGCTGCCGCTGCGGCTTCTGCGGCCGGTGCACAGGTAGGAAAGGGCGCATTGACCCTCGAAGTGGAATACGAGGTTGGCGAAACCGTGACGCTTACCACGGAGCCATGGGTCGGAATGCCAGCTACAATTTCTCAGGTCGATGCGGTGAACCAACGTCTCACCGTACTCATGACGCTTGTCGGCCAGGAAACCCCGGTCGATTTGTCCTTCAGCCAAGTGAAGAAGATGGACTAGGTCGAAGATTTACGAATCTCGGCTTAACGCTACGAAACATATCTCCGTTTCGAGTGCGCCCTTTTCCGAGCTACTGTAGGACGCCCGCCATCGTTGCCATGATGGCGGTAACTTAGAAAAAGAAGGATCAAACATGCCACCGAAGAAGAAGAAGGTAGCTGGCCTGATCAAACTCCAGATTCAGGCTGGACAGGCTACGCCTGCACCGCCGATTGGCCCGGCTCTGGGTCAGCACGGTGTAAACATCGTGGAATTCACCAAGGCATACAATGCTGCCACTGAATCCATGCGCGGAAACATTGTTCCGGTTGAGATTACGGTTTACGAGGATCGCTCGTTCACCTTTATCACCAAGACCCCACCGGCATCGCAGCTTATTAAGAAGGCTGCCGGTATTCAAAAGGGATCCGGCGTTCCGCACACCTCCAAGGTAGGTCACCTCACTGCAGACCAGTTGCGTGAGATCGCCAAGACCAAGGAACCAGACCTTAACGCTAACGACCTCGATAACGCTGCTCGCATTATTGCCGGCACCGCTCGTTCGATGGGCGTTACCACCGACGAGATCTAAGAATCTCAACAGCTCATCAGAGCAAAGATGTCTCAAGACATCGTGGTAGGGCCCGGAGCGGGTCCGTTTCCCACGACTGCTAACACAGGAGAAAAGCAGAATGGCAAAGCGCTCAAAAAATTATCGTAAAGCAGCTGAGCTCATCCAGGCTGGCGAGGTTTACTCGGCAGCTGAGGGTATCAAGCTAGCGAAGAAAACTTCCGTCACCAAGTTCGATTCGACCGTAGAGGTTATGTACCGTCTCGGTGTCGATCCGCGTAAGGCTGACCAGATGGTTCGCGGTACTGTGAACCTGCCACATGGTACTGGTAAGACTGCTCGCGTGGTCGTATTCGCTGTTGGTGACAAGGCTCAGGCCGCTATTGATGCGGGCGCCGACGAGGTCGGCGGCGACGAGCTCATCGAAAAGGTTGCCGGTGGCTGGACCGATTTCGATGCGGCAGTTGCAACCCCTGACATGATGGGCAAGGTTGGCCGTCTGGGCCGCATCCTTGGTCCACGTGGCCTGATGCCGAACCCGAAGACCGGTACCGTCACCATGGATACTGCTAAGGCCGTATCCGATATTAAGGGTGGCCGGGTTGAGTTCCGCGTCGATCGGCACGGAAATCTCGCCTTCATTATCGGCAACACTTCCTTCACCGAGGAACAGCTCTTTGATAACTACTTGGCTGCACACGAAGAAATCCTTCGTCTTAAGCCGGCTTCGTCGAAGGGCCGTTACGTGCTCAAGGCAACCGTTTCGACCACCATGGGTCCGGGTATCCGCATTGATGCGAACAAGACCCGCAAGGAAATGGAAGATAACGCCTAAGCCGCAGTAGGTTGAGGAAACCGAAAGGTTGAGGAAACCGAAAGGTTTACACAAAGAGGCCCTCGCACCCCGCGAGGGCCTCTTTGCTTTTTAAAAACCAGTTGTACACATATGCGCCTTACTCTGTTGCCGCTTCAATTTGTTCTAACAGTTTCCTATTAGAAGTGATTTCTTCGATGATGTCTGAGAAAACGCTGTTGTATTCGTATGTAGCAACCGTGCCATGGCCAATGTCGTAATAGTAGGCTTCAAGATGCAGCTGACCGGAGTCAAACTTTTCTTTAATAAAGTCGTAGGTCATGAGATTGTCTAATTGCTGGATCGCATTTAGCTTCTCCAGCATGATTGCTTTGACGGTCTCGGACATATTCGGGTATTTGAAGTCGATATATTGTGCAATCGAAATGCTTTGGGTAATCCATTCCATTGTGTAGGGCAGATTGTCACGGTACTCGTCTATTTTCCAAATAGCCGCACAACCGCCGCAGTTGGAATGCCCACACACCACAATATTTTTTACTTCTAGGATTTTTACCGCGTATTCAATAGCAGATACCACCGACGGGTGAGTACCGGGCTCTTCTTCGCGCGGCACAATATTTGCAATATTCCTAATATGGAAAATCTCGCCAGCTTCCGCGTGTAAAAGTGACTCGGCGCGAATCCGAGAGTCCGAACATCCGATAAACAGGGTGTGTGGGTTTTGCCCCTTATTGAGTTCAATATAGAAATCTTTTTTTAGCCCGTATTCGAGATCGGTGAATCTTTCGATTCTTTTCTTCAAATCCATATAACCCACCTACTCGAGTTGTATGCCCGTATCTTGCCGCTTAATTCTATTGAATTTGGGGATAGCGCGGGTGAGGTTAGCATGCGAGAAAATCGGCGGGTCTCACAGCGTGAGCCGCTCATAGTGCTATTAAGCTCACAAGGTAAGACGGGAGGTTTGCTCGGATGTTCACCTCCTGTTAAGGTTACTTCGACCCAGAGAACTGGCAAAGGTTTGATGACGGCGCTGACACTAGATACGCCGGTCGGATAAGCTACTGTGCGAAGGAGGACAAATGACACACCTCGTTGCACATTTTCATTCTTCGGTCGTTCATTCCGTTCCCGATTGCGGTATCGGAAAGCTATTAGCTCCGACTCATCATTGTTTTATTATTTCAGCCTTGGTTTTAGACCAAGGCTTTTTTGTACCCGCTGAAAGGACCTCGCTGTGACTGAACTCGTCCGCACACTCACTGATCTGGCGCAATCATCGGATCCCAAGCTTGTCGCTTTAGCTGAACGGATTCGTACAGCTCAAGAAGCGGGACTAGTTTCGGATAACGTGGCAGTGTTCCCCGGATTTTCTGATGTACACGTACATTTTCGGGAGCCGGGCCAGACCTACAAAGAAACTATTGCCACTGGCACCCGTGCTGCCGCACGCGGCGGCTTCACTACTGTGTGCACGATGCCCAACCTTGATCCGGTCCCAGACACTCTCGAAACACTTGCTTTGGAAGAAGCCTCCATCGCGCGCGATGCTCTGATCGAGACTCTTCCCTATGCTTCGACCACCATGGGCCAGCAGGGTAAAGAGCCCACGGATATTGCGACGCTAGCTAAGCGAGCTGTCGCATTCTCTGACGACGGCCACGGCGTCAACGATCCAGACATTATGCGTCATACCCTGCGTGAAATCGCCAAGGCTAATTCGATTATCGCTATCCACTCCGAAGATAGTGCACTCGCCCCGGCCGGATACTGCATCAACGATGGACCTTACGCTGCAAAACACGGATACGTTGGGATTCCGAAAGCAGCTGAATACGAACAGATTCGCCGCGATATTGACTTACTACGCGAACTGGCCCAAGACGATATTTACCCCGCCTACCACGTGTGCCATATCTCCTGTGGGGAATCCGCGGATCTTATCCGCCAAGCCCGCGCCGAAGGCCTTAACGTCACCTGCGAAACCGCCGCCCACTACCTGTTCCTCGACGAGTCCATGCTTGAAGAAGACGGCCGTTTCAAAATGAATCCTCCGCTACGCGAACCTGCTGATCGGGAAGCTCTTGTAGAAGCATTACGCGACGGCACGATAGATGTGCTGGCCACCGATCACGCCCCGCACTCCGCTGAAGAAAAAGGTCGCGGGTTGCAAGGCTCTGCATTCGGCGTCGTTGGCATCGAATTCTCGTTCCCACTGGTCTACACCTACGCGGTAAAAACCGGGATTATTAGCCTCGAACGGGCGGTGGAACTCTTCACTAGCGCCGGGCGGGATCGCTTCAATATTCCGACGCGCGATACCGATCTGACGGTATGGGATCTGGGCGCCGAACTCACTATTGATCCGGACGACTTCGCCTCGCTCGGACGGGCCACCCCATTCGCCGGCTGGAAGATTAACGGACGCTGTCTGGCCACAATTTACGACGGCGTTGAAGTCTATTCTTCGGTCGACGGCGTCGACGTTTTCGCCAAGTAGCGCACGCACCGACCAACTACCAGTAGTACTACCGCTAACCGCATACACAAGAGGGAAAATGAGCAAAAACACCGATATTGAAACAGTCATGATTATCGGCTCCGGGCCAATTGTTATCGGTCAGGCCGCTGAGTTTGACTATGCTGGCACCCAGGCCTGCCTCGCCTTAAAAGAGGAGGGCTACCGGGTGATCTTGGTGAATTCCAATCCGGCAACAATCATGACGGATACGGGAATCGCTGACCGGGTATACATGGAACCGCTCACCCTTGAATATGTCGCTCGGATTATTCGCAAAGAACGTCCCGATGCCCTGCTACCTGGAATCGGTGGGCAGACCGGATTGAACCTTGCCATGGAACTAGAAGAGCAGGGGATTCTCGGCGAATGCGGCGTTACGTTGCTCGGCACCCCTTCAGCTTCGATTAAAAAAGCCGAAGACCGCGAAGAGTTCAAAGCCCTGTGTGAAGAACTGGGCGAACCGGTTATTGCCTCGAAAATCGCCTACACCCTCGAAGAAGGATTAGCAGCAGCCGAAGAAATCGGATACCCGGTAGTGTTGCGCCCGGCGTTTACCCTTGGCGGGACGGGTGGCGGCTTCGCACACTCGCGTGCAGAAGCTGAACAGATGTTGGGAAATGCGCTGTTGCTTTCCCCGGTACACCAAGTGCTGGTTGAAAAGTCGGTACTTGGCTATAAGGAAGTCGAATTCGAGGTTATGCGTGATTCGGCCGACCAGACGGTGTGCATCACGTCGATGGAAAATATTGATCCAGTGGGTGTGCATACCGGCGATAGTGCGGTGGTCGCGCCGGCACTGTCCTTTAGCGACGAAGAAATCGAGCGTTTGAAGCAGTCAGCTTTTAACCTGATTCGGGCATTGGGAATTTGGGGCGGATGCAATGTGCAGTATGCTGTTGACCCCGCCACCGGACAGTATTACTTAATCGAAGTCAATCCGCGCGTTTCGCGTTCATCAGCGTTGGCTTCGAAAGCTTCGGGTTATCCAATCGCCCGGGTTAGTGCCAAAGTGGCTGTAGGAATGACTCTCGACGAGATCGAAGTGGCAGGTGCGAGCGCAGCCCAAGAGCCCGTCTTGGATTATATGGTGGCTAAATTCCCCCGTTTCCCCTTCGACAAGTTCGCCGACGCTCCCAATGTGCTGGGCACCCAAATGAAGGCCACCGGCGAAGTCATGGGCGTGGGCTCAACGCTGGATGAGTGCATTTTGAAATCGGTGCGTTCGCTCGAAATCGGGGCCGACCACCTGTATCTGCCAGAATTCGCCGCGAAAACCGACGCCGAACTGTGGGAACACATCTCCGTTTTCCGTTCCGACAACCTGTTTGCAGTACTTGAGCTACTTCGCCGCGGCGCCACCGTCGCCCAGCTCCACGAAGCCACTAAGATCACCGAGGTTTTCCTCGAATCTTTTGCTCGGATTGTGGCGATGGAACAAGAGCTGGCCGAGCTGAATCCGGTTGACGACGCCGGTGGGCGCGGTGACGCCGACACCGGGCACGATAACGCCGAAGGCCCACTCGGCGCAACCGCACCACTCACCGAAAAGGCGGCTACTACCGTGCGGCGTGCAAAGGAAATGGGTTTTTCCGATGCCGCTATTGCCCGGCTGTGGAATACCAGCGAAGAAAACGTGGCACGTTTGCGTCAAAACGCTGGTATTCGCCCGGTCTTCCGAATGGTTGACACCCTCAAATCAGGCGCTTACGTGCCCTACTTCTACTCCTCCTACAGCGGTGAGCACGACTCGATCCGCACCGATCGGAAGAAGATTATCGTGGTAGGCTCCGGGCCTATCCGGATCGGGCAGGGCGTCGAATTCGACTATTCTTCGGTTCATGCGATTCGCACCATCCGGGAAGCCGGATATGAAGCGATTATTATCAACGACAATCCAGAAACCGTCTCTACCGATTACACCACCGCCGATAAACTCTACTTTGACCCGCTCACGGCAGAAGACGTTATGGAAATCGTCGATTACGAACAGCCCGTTGGGGTTATCACTTCACTCGGAGGCCAAACCGCGATTAACCTCGCCGAGCCACTGGCTCAGCGCGGAGCCACGCTTCTTGGCACCTCACTCGCTGCCATTAACCGCGCTGAAGACCGAGACGAATTCGAACACCTACTACGCGAACTCGGCATCCCGCAAGCCCCCGGTAAAGCGGTTCTGACTATTGAAGACGGCCTAGCAACGGCCCGCCGAGTGGGATACCCGGTGCTGGTTCGCCCGTCGTTCGTGCTCGGTGGACGTGCCATGAAAATCGTGGCAACAGATGAACAGCTACGCCACTATCTGTCACAGGCCTTCGCTATTGACGCGAAAAAGCCGGTGCTTGTTGACAAATACATCGCCGGTAAAGAACTCGAAGTCGACGCCATTTGTGACGGCCGGGACGTATTCGTCCCGGGCATTATGGAACTGGTCGAGCACACCGGAGTACATTCAGGTGACTCGATTTCGGTTTATCCGACCTTCTCGGTGTCCGATAAGGTCAAGGGCGATATTTTGCGCTATACCAAAGCCCTTGGCCTGGCGATTGGTATTGAAGGCCTGTTCAACGTGCAGTTCATTGTGGACGCCAACGAGGAGGTCTACATTATTGAGGTCAACCCGCGTTCTTCACGTACCGTGCCATTCTTATCGAAGGTCACCGGCTATCAGCTAGCTGAAATCGCTACCCGGGTTATCCTTGGCCAATCTTTGAAAGAACAGGGGATTTTCGATCTCTACCCGCCAGAACGCGACCGTTACTTTGTCAAAGCACCGGTGTTCTCCTTTAACAAGATAAAAGGCCTTGACGCCTACCTATCACCGGAAATGAAATCCACGGGCGAAGCCATCGGCTACGACGACGAACTGAAACGCGCACTTTACAAAGCCTTGCAAGCTGCGGGAATGAAACTGTCGAATTACGGAACCGTGCTGGCCACCGTCGTCGACCACGATAAAGAGCGTGCTTTGCCACTAATCCGCCGCTTCTACAACCTCGGTTTCAATATTGTGGCAACCTCCGGAACGGCAGCTTTCTTAAAAGAAAACGGGATCCGCACCCGGGCACTGGCAAAAATCTCCGAAGGCTCGCGGGCGATTCCGGACGCGATTGCCTCCGGCGAAATCAGCTATATCGTCAACACTGCCGATCTGGACGACAATAAACTCTCCGACGGTGTTCAAATCCGGGCCTTAGCCTCCGAATTCTCCGCAACACTACTCACTTCCCTCGACACGGTCGGTGCCCTGCTCGATGTGCTCGAAGAAATCACCCTTACCGTCACCACCATTGACGCACCCCGGACCACCGCCCCGCGCGTAAAGGCAGGTTACTAATGGATACTCACCAGCCGAATATTTCCCTGACTGGCACAATCACCGCCATTAACGAGCTCACCAGCGAGGTATTCGAAATGTTCCTCGAGGTGCCCGGGATGGCGCCTACCGCACCTGGACAATTCGTCAACCTGTCCATCCCCGGGTTTTTCCTGCGTCGTCCACTGGCTATTGCCCGGCGCAACGGCGATGAAATCTCGGTGATTGTCCAAAAAGTTGGCGGCGGCACCCGCGCGTTGGGCGAGTTGCGCCCGGGCACCGAAATCAGTCTGCTCGGCCCGCTCGGCAACGGGTTCGATATGAGCAAGGCCGGCGAACGTCCGGTGCTGGTTGGCGGAGGAGCCGGTATTCCACCGTTGCTGTATCTGGCGAGCGCACTGGTCGCAGCCGGGACGACGCCGGTGGTCTGCTTGGGATACCGCAACGAAGCCGCAGTGTTTAGCGCACAAGATTTTGCCCATCTTGGATGCGACGTCCGAATTACGACCGAAGACGGTTCGGTAGGTGAGCGCGGGTATGTCACCGCAGTTATGCCCGCGGCTTCGGAGAATCCTACGCAGGTGTATTCCTGTGGGCCAGAAGGAATGTTACGCGCGGTTAAAGCCCACGCGACGTGCCCACTTGAGCTGAGCCTCGAGGCGCACATGGGATGCGGTTTCGGTGCCTGTTTAGGGTGTGCGATTCCTACGACGCGCGGGCTGGAACGGGTGTGTGTAGAAGGCCCAGTATTCGATGGGGCAGATGTGTTATTGGAAGAGGTAGCGTAATGGATACGACGGTTAACCTGTGCGGAATCGAACTGGATAACCCGGTAATTCCAGCGTCGGGCACGTTTGGTTTTGGAGCGGAATTTGCTCGGTTATGGGATATTAACGAGCTGGGCACTTTCTCCTTTAAAGCCACCACCCGGGAGCGGCGCGATGGTAACCCGCTACCACGCGTGGCCGATGCGCCCGGTGGAATGCTTAACGCGATCGGGTTAGCAAACCCGGGAGTAGACGGCGTCATCGCCAAAGAACTTCCCGCTATGCGAAAAGTCTTCCATAAACCAGTGATGGCCAATATCGCAGGGTTTTCGATTGACGAATACGTCGAAGTTGCCAGCCGCATTGACGCGGAAGACCAAGTCGGCTGGTTAGAAATCAATATTTCCTGCCCGAACGTTCATGACGGGGGAAAGACCTTTGCTGATTCGGCTGAGTCGGCCGCTGCGGTATGTGCAGCGGTTAAAGAACACACCACGAAACCGGTGATTATGAAACTCTCGCCGAACCTCGGCAACCACGTTGACATTGGGCAAGCCTGTCAAGAAGCCGGAGCGGATGGATTATCGCTGATTAATACCTTCGTTGGAATGCGCCTCGACTTGCGCACCGGGCAGCCAATCCTAGCGAATCGTACCGGGGGAGTATCCGGTCCGGGTCTGCTCCCAATCGCTATTCGGATGGTTCACGAAGTAACCCAGGCGGTTGATATTCCAGTGATCGGAATTGGCGGAGTGATGAGCGCTGAAGACGTGATTGAAATGATGCACGCCGGTGCGCGTGCCGTTCAAGTCGGAACCGCAAACCTTCTTGACCCCTATGCCTCACAAAAGATTATTCGCGAACTACCTGTCGTTATGGAGCGCCTAGGCATTACTTCGCTACGGGAACTCGGCCCATCCGGTAAAACCAGCCAGAAAGGACACGCATGAGCACCGCTAGAAGCACTTCGGCCCGTGATGTGATTATCGCCTGCGATTTTCCCTCCCGCGAGCAACTGTTCAGTTTCCTTGACCTTTTCGGAGAGTCTCGTCCCTACCTGAAAATCGGGATGGAACTGTTCTACGCCACCGGTGCGGATATGGTGCGTGAACTGAAAAACCGGGGACATAAGATTTTCCTTGATCTAAAAGTCCACGACATTCCCCAAACTGCGCATAATACGATGCGGGTGCTACGTGATCTTGATGTCGATATGACGAATCTGCACTGTGCCGGCGGTATTCCCATGATGGAAGCCGCCCTTGCCGGGCTTACCCGAGACGACGGCACCCGTCCGCTACTGATCGGAGTCACCCAACTGACGTCCACATCGGCTGAAACCCTGCGTGACCAGCTCCTTATCACCCAGCCCATGCCCGACGTCGTCGCCCACTATGCTGCCAATGCAAAAACCGCTGGACTGGACGGCGTCGTCTGTTCTCCGCACGAAGCAGGAATCGTCCACGAAAACCTCGGCGAAGAATTCCTGACCGTCACCCCGGGAATCCGGTTTGCCGACGCGGCCGCTGATGACCAACACCGGGTGACCACCCCAACCCAAGCCCGCCATATCGGATCCGATTTTATTGTGGTGGGCCGTCCAATAACCGCCGCCCCCGACCCGCTGGCCGCCTACCAGCGCTGTGTAAAGGAGTTCGTTGCCGAATGACCGACTACAATCCAGCCACTATTTCCCGCCAAGTCGCCCAATCGCTACTCGATATTGAGGCCGTCTTCTTGCGTCCCGATCAGCCTTTTATCTGGGCCAGCGGGATTAAAAGCCCGATCTACACCGATAACCGGCTGGTGCTCACCGCCCCGGTTCAGCGCACGATTATTGCCGACGCGCTCGCGGCCACTATTACGGAACGTTTTCCGGGTACGCAGGTACTTATGGGAACGGCTACTGCCGGAATCGCCCATGCGGCGCTGGCCGCAGAGCGGCTGGGGTTGCCCATGGGGTATGTGCGCGGATCAGCTAAAGGACACGGGCGGGCTAACCAAATTGAAGGCCGGTTAGAACCCGGGCAACGCGTAGTAGTGGTTGAAGACCTTATTTCCACAGGTGGTTCGGTACTTGATGTGGTGGACGCCCTGCGTGATGCGGGAGCCGAAGTGCTCGGCGTCGTCGCGCTTTTCACCTATGGAATGACCAAAGCGCATGCTGCTTTTGAACAGGCGGACGTTGCGCTATTTGCTTTAACGAACTTCGACGACGTCGTCGATATTGCGGTACGTAACGGGTCGATTGCTGCCGATGCGGCACCTCGATTGCGTGCGTTCCGCGACAACCCGCAAGACCAGTCTTGGATGGAAGGATAATAATGCGCAATATTATTGATATCGCTGATCTGACAGTTGTTGAGATTGACGAGCTAATAAAAACCGCGCATCAAATAATCGCAGAGCCGGCGTCGTTTTCGACGCGGGCGGCCGGGAAGATTTTAGCGACCCTGTTTTTCGAGCCGTCCACGCGCACCCGGCTCAGCTTCGAAAGTGCCATGTTGCGTCTGGGCGGACAGGTTATTTCAATGCCCTCGGGCCAGTTTTCCTCCGCGTCTAAAGGCGAAACGATTGCTGACACGGCTACCGTGGTATCCAATTACACTGACGTGATCGCCATGCGCCATCCGCTGGATGGGGCGGCGCTGGTGGCTGCGCGGCATTCGCGAGTACCAGTTATTAATGCAGGTGACGGCGGGCACTATCATCCGACGCAAACGTTGGCTGATTTGCTGACGATTGAACGGCAGTTTGGCAGGCTTTCAGGGCTGACAATTGTGGCAGTGGGGGATTTGCTCTATGGGCGGACGGTTCATTCGCTGATGCATGCGCTGATGCGTTATCCGAATAACCGTTTTATTATGGTCAGCCCGCACGAGCTACGGTTGCCGCGTGAAATTGTTACTCATGTGCGGGAAAACGGTTCGGAGCTGATCGAGACTGCTTCGCTCGACGACTGTTTAGAGGCAGCTGATGTCATGTATATGACGCGGATTCAGCAGGAGCGTTTTCATGATCCGGCGCAGTATGCGCGGTTGAAAGATGCGTATATTTTGAGTGCGGATATGGTGGCGCGCGAACCGGAACATGCGATTGTATTGCATCCGTTGCCGCGCGTGAATGAAATCGCGGTGGAAGTCGATAAAGACCCGCGGGCGCGGTACTTTGAACAAACCTATAACGGCATGATTATGCGGATGGCCTTGCTCGACTATGTGATGCGCGATGCGCTTGCGGATCCGAACAAGGAAAAGCGCAGTTTTGATTTGCTTCCGGCGGATGCTCCGCGGTGTCCGAATTCGCGATGTGTGACGCACAGCGAGTACGGGATTAAACGGCTAAGTTACCGGTGGACGAGTCCGGCCGTGTCTGGGCATGTGCGGTGCGGGTATTGCGACGCCTACCTGTATCGGTGAGGGGTTTGCCTAGACCGGTGACGGGCTTGCCTGTCTGGGCAACGTGCTTGCTTAGATCGGTGGCGGGCTTGCCTGTCTGGGCAACGTGCTCGGTAAACTAGTGCACATCGAACAACCGGGCGAAAGGGCGAGACATGCGAAAACCGTTGGTCGTGGGAATTTCTGGCGGGACCGGAAGTGGAAAGACGACGCTCACTGTTCAGATCGCCGAACATTTCGCACCGCAAGTGGCTGTCGTTTTTCATGACAGCTACTACAAAGCTCACAACGGTTTAGGCGCAGATGAGCTCAATGGGCTCAACTATGATCATCCAGACGCCTTCGATAATGACCTGTTGGTTGCCCACCTACAGGCGTTAATCGCAGGGAACCCGGTGGAAGCTCCGGTATACGATTACGCGGTTCATAACCGCTCAACCAAGACTCAGCCGATCCTGCCCGCTCCACTTATTCTGGTGGAAGGAATTGTACTTTTTACCGAACCGCGCCTGCTCGAGCTATGCGATATCAAGGTTTTCGTCGACGTAGAGGCCGATGTACGGGTGCTTCGGCGAATCAAACGCGATGTGGTGGAGCGTGGACGGTCGATTGAATCAGTAGAGTCCCAGTATCTGAGCACTGTAAAACCAATGCATGACATATATGTTGAGCCCTCGAAACGGCACGCCGACATTATCGTCCCGCAGGGTGGGCATAATCAGGTTGCCTTGCGGATGCTTATCGGAGCTTTTGAAGCGGAGTTACAAAACAGCTGAAGCACTCGCAGAGCTAAAGCGCCTACGGATCTGGCGCAACATCGGAACCGAAGCGCCTACGGATCTGGCGCAACGGCGTCGTCCGTGTTGATCGGCTCACGAAATTAAGTGCGCATATTGCGTTACTGGGCGTTCTTCAGTAATCTACTTAGTGCCCAAGACCGCTGGTCTCCCGAGTCTCTCGGGACGAAGTTCGCTTGCGAAACCCGCGTAGGTACGAATAGAAGAATAGCTTTGCTTTAAGCAACTGTGCTTTCCTCCTCATGCCTGCGCATGAGGATTTTTTGTTTTCTACGGGTGGAGCAAAGGACGGCCACGGCATCATTTCGGAAGGAGGTCCCATGGCACGGACCGACAAGTCTGCAGCGATCGCAGAACTCAAGGAGCTATTCGAGAGTTCTTCGGCCGTTCTCGTCACCGAGTACCGCGGACTGACTGTTGAGCAGATGAAGACTCTTCGTCGCTCCATGGGTCAGGATGCTGTTTACACGGTTGCCAAGAACACGCTCGCTCGCATCGCGGCTAAGAATGCTGGCGTCGAAGGTCTCGATGACGCGCTGACTGGCCCGACTGCACTGGCATTCGTCACCGGTGACATCGCTTCCGCAGCTAAGGCAATGAAGAACTTTGCTAAGGACCACCCGGCTCTCATCATGAAGGCTGGCGTTCTTGAGGGCAATATTCTCGGAGCCGAAGATGTTAAGAAGCTCGCCGATCTCGAATCCCGCGAGGTACTGCTGGCCAAGGCTGCTGGAGTTCTCAAGGCTTCGCTGTTCCAGGCTGCATATGTTATTAACGCACCGGCATCCAAGCTGGTACGTACTGTCGACGCACTGCGTGCGAAGCAGGAAGAAGCCGTTGCTTAAAGCAGTGGCGTGAAACTAGAAATCTAGAAAGATCTGCCTCACACGTAGGCAAAGGAAGGTAGGCCACAAATGGCTAAGCTCACTCCAGAAGAGCTCATCGAAGCTTTCAAGGAGCTCACCCTCGTCGAGCTCAACGACTTCGTTAAGAAGTTCGAAGAAGAATTCGAAGTTACCGCTGCTGCTCCGGTAGCAGTTGCTGCTGCTGGTGCTCCGGCTGCTGCAGAAGAAGCTGCTGAGGAAGAGAAGGACGAATTTGACGTTGTTCTCGAAGCTGCTGGTGACAAGAAGATTGCAGTTATCAAGGAAGTCCGCGCACTGACCTCGCTCGGTCTGAAGGAAGCTAAGGAAGTCGTTGACTCGGCACCGAAGGCTGTCCTCGAAGCTGTAAACAAGGAAACGGCAGAGAAGGCCAAGGAGCAGCTCGAGGCTGCTGGCGCAACCGTTACCCTGAAGTAATGCTTGCGGGATGAGCTCGGATTTCGGGCTAACCCGCTAACAAACGTATTGGTGGGATTCACCAAGCGGTTGAGACGATCCCCCGGATGCATGTCATCCGGGGGATCTTCGTATCTCGCTGGGAAGTTATCTATTCTCCGAGGGTTTTCTGTAGCTTGCTGGGGGTTTCAGCATCTTGTGGGGTTTTCTGTAGCTTCCGTACCTGCTATTGAGATTTTGAGGTTCTAGTCGCCTCTCTTTTTGGGTGTGGGAGGGACGTGTGTGATGCTTGGTCGAATTGCGCCCACTTTTTCGCCCGTAAAGTCCCCTATGTCGGGTTTTGTTCTTGAGTTTTCTGAATCATAAGACGGACTGCGTGCATAAGTATCAACTTTTCGT
>JAAYWS010000129.1 GCA_012516575.1 Actinomycetaceae bacterium | reverse complement strand
CCTCCAAGCCGTATATAGCGCTGGAGGTAGGTAAAAGTTGACACTTATGCACGCAGTCCGTCTTATGCTTCAGAAAACTCAAGAATAAAAACCGACATAGGGGACTTTACAGGCGGAAAAGTGGGCGCAATCCGCACCGGCATCATCAACGTCCCTCCCACACCCAAAAAGAGAGCCGACCAGAAGCTCATAATCTCAACAGCAGGCACCTCCGCACCCAAAAGGCGCTTAAAGGCCAAGAGGTGACCAGAAGTCCTCCTCGAAACAGGAGGATCCAGAAAACAACTACACGCTTATCTGTAAAGAGCCTGTAAAGGGACAGTCACAGAGTAATGTTCCACTATTTTCGCGAAAGCAACTGGCGCCGGCCAACCCACACCTAGCGCCGCCCAACCCACATGGTGAACCGACATGCAGGAAGAAATCGCCGGCAATAGACTTGACTACTATGACTGAAACGATTGAACTTGCTGTTATCCCCGGAGACGGGATTGGTCCGGAAATTGTTACTGAAGCCCTTAAAGTCCTCGAAGCAGTGACCGCTGATTCGCCAGTGACCTTTAAGAAGACCACCTACGATCTAGGCGCAGCTCGTTATCATCGCACCGGTGAGATTCTCACTGCGGAAGACCAAGCTTCGATTTCTGAAAAAGACGTTATCCTGCTTGGTGCGGTAGGCGATCCATCGATGCCCTCGGGCGTGCTCGAACGCGGTTTGCTCCTCAAGCTCCGTTTCGAATTCGACCACTATATTAACCTGCGTCCTTCCAAGTATTACCCGGGCGTGCCCACCCCGCTTGCCAACCCAGGAGAGATTGACTTCGTCGTCGTCCGTGAAGGAACCGAAGGTTTGTACGCAGGTGTTGGCGGTTCGCTGCGCAAGGGGACGGAGCACGAGGTCGCCACAGAGGTATCGGTGAATACGGCGTACGGGGTGGAGCGCACGGTACGGTTCGCGTTTGAACAGGCGATGGCACGCCGGAAGAAGCTGACGCTGATCCACAAGCATAATGTGCTCGTGCATGCTGGCAAGCTCTGGCAAGACACGGTCACTCGCGTGGGCAAGGAATACCCGGAAGTAGCCACCGATTACCTGCATATGGATGCGGCCACGATTTTCATGGTCACCGATCCGGGGCGTTTCGACGTGATCGTCACCGACAACCTCTTCGGCGATATTATTACCGACGAAGCAGGCGCGGTCACCGGCGGAATTGGGCTGGCAGCGTCGGCAAACTTGAATCCGGAACGCAAGTTCCCTTCCATGTTCGAGCCGGTACACGGTTCGGCTCCGGATATTGCCGGGCAACAAAAAGCAGACCCGATTGCGACGATTTCCTCGGTGGCAATGATGCTCGACTTTGTGGGGTACCCGGAGTTGGCAGCGAAAGTAGTTGCCGCGGTCGACGCCGATATGGAGGCCCGCGCACAAGCAGCCGCCGCCGGCACGCCACTGGAACGCTCCACCGCAGAAATCGGCGACGCCGTTGTTGCCCTGCTCTAACACAGGGCCGTCCTGTTTAACAGGTAGCCTGCCTGCTCTAGCAGGTAATCTTGAATAAAACGACCATAGTCCGCACTTGTGGGGAGCAGGTGCGGATACCATAACAGTAGTATTTGCACGCAGATGTGCGAACCGAGAGTAACGATAAGGAATAGCGATGGTACACCAAACAACCCGCCTTGAAAAAGAAGCAGCATTACCGATTGCCGATGCTGATACGCTGAGCGGCACTTTTGTGAAAGTGGACCATCCGAATCCGATCTCGGACGCAGATTATGCCAAGGCTATGGAAACGCTCGGTTTTGGCACTCAGTTCACCGACTACATGGCTCATGCAACGTGGACGAAAGACGGCGGTTGGGGCGATCGGCGCATTGAGCCGTACGGCCCGCTCACGCTGGATCCGGCCGGTGCGGTTTTGCACTACGGGCAAGAAGTGTTCGAAGGTATGAAAGCCTACCGGCACGACGACGGTTCGATCTGGACTTTCCGTCCCACCTACAATGCGGCGCGGTTGAATATGTCTAACCGGCGGTTGGCGATCCCGGAACTCTCTCATGAAGACTATCTAGCGTCGATCGTGGATCTGGTGCGGGCAGACGCGCGCTGGGTTCCGTCGGAGCCGGGTTCTTCGCTCTACCTGCGGCCGTTCATTTTCGCTTCCGAAGCTTTCTTGGGCGTGCGGGCGGCACACCGTTATGAATACTTGGTGATCGCATCGCCGTCGGGCCCATACTTTAAGAACGGTTTCCAGCCGATTAACGTGTGGGTTGACCGCGAATACCATCGCGCTGGCCCGGGCGGTATGGGCGATGTGAAAACCGGTGGTAATTACGCTTCGTCGCTTTACCCGAAGGTGGTTGCCGCACAGCAGGGCTTTGATGAAGTGTTGTTCTTGGATGCCGCGACGAATACGAATCTGGACGAGCTGGGCGGCATGAATGTTTTCGTTGTTATGGCTGACGGTTCGGTAAAGACGCCGGCCTTGACTGGAAATATTCTGCCAGGATGTACGCGGTCTTCGATTATTCAGTTGCTGATTGATGAGGGCAGGCCAGTATCTGAGGAAACGATTTCCTTGCAGTCCGTGCTGGACGGCTTGGCTTCGGGCGAGGTCGCGGAAATGTTCGCCTGTGGTACGGCAGCGGTGGTCACTCCGATTGGTTCGCTGTCTACCACCGATGGAAAGTACCCGGTTCCTGCCGGCGATATCACCAAGGCGATTTACGACACGCTCACCGGCATTCAGCTCGGACATGTCGAAGACAAGCACGGATGGCTTTACAAGCTGGCAGACGCCTAAATTGTTTAATATTCAAGGACTGGAGTCCTAGGCTTTTCGTCAGTGTGATTGGGTCGACTACCAGTTGAATTGTGATGCCGTACAATTGTCTAGTTTTACTTTGCTTTACCTATTAAACTAAAAGTACCGCGAAGAACCAATGAAGGAGACGCTTGTGACCGAAACAGTCGATGCAATGCCCACACAATGGGAAGGTTTCGAGGGAGGTTTCTGGCAGGGTACGATTAACGTCCGCGATTTTATTCAGCGTAATTACAAGCCATACCATGGCGACGCCCTGTTCCTCAGCGAAGCAACTGAAAAGACCAAGCGCCTATGGCGCACGCTTGACGACAAGTACTTGTCGGTAGAACGTAAACAGCGTGTATACGACGTAGATACTGACACCCCAGCTGACGTGGACGCATTCGGCCCGGGCTATATTTCGGAAGACGACGACGTCGTCGTCGGCCTACAAACTGATGTTCCGCTCAAGCGCGCCATGATGCCCAATGGTGGCTGGCGCATGGTGGAAACTGCTATTAAAGAGGCGGGTAAGGAAGTAAACCCGCAGGTTAAAGAGATTTTTACGAAGTATCGCAAGACGCACAATGACGGCGTTTTCGATATTTACACCCCGCGTATTCGCGCCGCACGTTCTGCGCATATTATTACCGGTCTGCCGGATGCTTACGGCCGTGGCCGTATTATTGGCGACTACCGTCGTGTTGCACTGTACGGTGTGGACCGTCTGATTGCGGAGAAGCAAAAGGATAAGGACCGTCGCAACGATGAGCCGTTCTCCGAGCATTGGGCACGGTACCGTGAAGAAATCGCCGAGCAGATTAAGGCGCTGAAGAAGCTCAAGAATATGGCAGCTTCGTACGGCTTTGATATTTCGCGGCCGGCAGATACTGCTGTTGAAGCTGTTCAGTGGACCTACTTTGGCTACCTTGCTTCGATTAAGTCGCAAGACGGTGCTGCAATGTCGTTCGGCCGTCTGTCTGGCTTCTTCGATATTTACTTCGAGCGTGACTTCAAGCGCGGTATCCTCACCGAAGAAGAAGCACAGGAGATTATCGACCAGCTCGTTATTAAGCTGCGTATCGTCCGCTTCTTGCGTACCGAATCCTACGATCAGATCTTCTCCGGTGATCCGTACTGGGCAACCTGGTCGGATGCGGGCTTCGGTGAAGACGGCCGTACCTTGGTCACCAAGACTTCCTTCCGTCTGCTCCAGACCCTGAACAATCTTGGCCCGGCACCAGAACCGAATATTACGATTTTCTGGCACCCGGATCTGCCCGCTGGTTACAAGGACTTCTGTGCGAAGGTGTCGATCGAAACCTCGTCGATCCAGTACGAAGCTGATTCCCAGATTCGTAGCCACTGGGGCGATGACGTCGCTATTGCCTGCTGTGTTTCCCCGATGCAGGTTGGAAAGCAGATGCAGTTCTTCGGTGCTCGCGTGAACGCTGCTAAGGCTCTGCTGTACGCCATCAACGGTGGCCGTGACGAAATGACCGGCAAGCAGGTTGTTAACGGTTACGAGCCGATTAAGGGCGATGAGCCACTCGACTTTGACGAAGTATGGATGAAGTACGAAGAGATGCTCGACTGGGTTGTCCAAACCTATGTTGAAGCGCTCAACATCATCCACTACAGCCACGATAAGTACGCGTACGAGGCCATGGAAATGGCGCTTCACGATTCAGAAATCGTACGTACCATGGGTTGCGGTATTGCAGGTCTGTCGATTGTTGCGGACTCGCTGTCGGCGATTAAGCACGCCAAGGTTACCCCGGTTCGTGACGAGACCGGCCTGGTCGTCGATTACATCACCGAAGGTGACTACCCGATGTACGGTAACGACGACGATCGCGCCGACGATATTGCCGCCACGATTGTCCACACCATTATGGACAAGATCAACCAGATCCCGATGTACCGTGATGCGATGCCGACCCAGTCGGTACTGACCATTACCTCGAACGTGGTTTATGGCAAGAACACCGGTAATTTCCCGTGTGGCCACAGGGCAGGTACTCCGTTTGCACCAGGTGCTAACCCGCAAAACGGTGCAGATACGCACGGTATGCTCGCCTCGATGCTGTCGGTAGGCAAGCTTGATTACGGCGATGCGCTCGATGGTATTTCGTTGACGAATACGATTGTTCCGTCCTCGTTGGGTCGCAACCTCGATGAGCAGGTTAAGAACTTGGTTGGCATTATGGATGCCGGCTTCGTTGAGCAGGGCTAAGATCTAGCCGCACTTATATTAGATATTCCACAAGAATTCACCACGAAAGGAAAACCACAATGGCTACCAAGACTTATGAAGAGCGTTTGGCCTCGATGAAGGCCGCGCGGAAGGCTCGCGGCGGTGTCCAGGGCCTCTACCATGCAAACATCAACGTGCTCAACCGTGAGACGTTGGAAGATGCTATGGAGAACCCGGACAAGTACCCGCAGCTGACCGTGCGTGTTTCGGGCTACGCAGTTAACTTCGTACGCCTTACCCGCGAACAGCAGATGGACGTGCTTTCGCGTACTTTCCACTCTGGAATGTAATCGGACGGTTTTCGGGCCACAGTACTAAAAGGGGCCATTATGGCACCTACGGTAGAGTTCGACGCCGAACGTTATTGGTCTTCGGAAGGTTCAACGGGCGAGTATCGCCCGGAGCCGCTCGAAGACGAAGTCCCGCGAGTAAGCGGTGCCGGATTAAGCGGCATTTCATTAGCTGAGCCGATGGAACGTTCTGCCCATATTGCGGCGGTGCGTTCTGGCGAATTAGGTTCGATTCATTCGTGGGAGCTGGTGACCGCAGTTGACGGTCCCGGCACCCGAATGACGACCTTCTTTGCCGGCTGTCCTTTAAGATGCCTGTACTGTCATAATCCGGACACGATGAAAATGCGTGACGGTACTCCGGTGTTTGCCGATGCGCTTTTAACCCGGATTAAGCGGTACCGGGCGGTTTTCCGGGCGACCGGTGGCGGGGTGACGTTCAGCGGTGGTGAGCCGATGATGCAGCCGGCTTTCTTGGCGCGGGTGTTACGCGGCGCTAAAGAAATGGGTATTCATACTGCGGTTGATACCTCCGGTTTCTTAGGCGCGTCTATGACCGATGAGATGCTCAAAGATGTTGACCTGTTTTTGTTGGACGTAAAGTCGGGTATTCCGGAAGTTTATCGGCGGACCACGGGACGGGATCTGGCGCCTACCTTAGAGTTTGGTGACCGGCTGACTAAGCTAGGCAAACGAATCTGGATCCGATTTGTTTTAGTGCCTGGGTTGACGGATGCTCCGGAAAATGTGGAAGCAGTGGCCGATATCGTGGAGAAATGGGCATCGTCTATTGACCGGGTCGAAGTGCTTCCGTTCCACCAAATGGCTCGGGACAAATGGGATTCGCTCGGCATGGAATATCAGCTCTCTGATGTACAACCACCTGAAAAAGAAGTGGTGGAGTGGGCGCGCGAGGTATTCCGTTCCCGCGGGTTGGAAACCTACTAAACCCGTTGCCGCGGTGGGGTTCTCCGTGGGTTGGAAACCAACTTAATCCGTTCCCGCGGTGGGGTTCTCGGCGGGTTCACCAATCTATTAAAAACGCCTTTTGTAAAGGGCGCCTTTATGTAAAAGGTGTTTTTTGCAAGGGCGTTTTTGAGTTGGGGCTCTTCGCAGTTGAGCGTGTAGTGGTGTTGGGAAAGGGGTGAGGGTTTTGGATGAGATATCGGAGTGTTCTGATCATCTGTTTGTCATCAGGAAACCCTCTTGAAGAGTCTTACGTTTATTGACGTGAATGTTTCTACTTTGCTTG
>JAAYWS010000128.1 GCA_012516575.1 Actinomycetaceae bacterium | reverse complement strand
CGTGCATAAGTATCAACTTTTAGCTACCTCCAGCGCTATATACGGCTTGGAGGGTACGAAAAGTTGATACTTATGCACACACCGCGCCGTACACGACCCCAAAAACTCGCCCTAGCCGAGAAATTCTCAGGACCGCGCCCCTAAAACCGAATCGCGTCGATTGGCTTCACACGCACGGCCATAATCGCTGGGATTATTCCGGCAAGTGCACCTACCACTGTGGACACTGCCAACCCTGCCAACGCCGCGGACATCGGAAACGCCGGAGAATCCTGCAAAAACAAGCCCATTTTACTCAGCGGCGCGAACCGAATAATCAGCACCGCGGCCATCACGCCAATCACGCCGGCTACAAAGGTTGCAACCACCGACTCCATAAACACCGCAAAGAAAACCCGCTTCGCCGACGCTCCTACAGCTCGTCGAATACCGATCTCCCGGATCCGCTGTTTCACGGTCACAATTGCCACATTCAGCAAACCCAGTGCGCCTAAAGCAATCACCAACGCACCAACGGACATCACGCCCGTGCGCAATTGTGTTTGGGTATCTTCGAAAGTCCCGAAATCCTCGCCACCCATCGACATCACGTCGTAGTCTGGGCCGAACGTCGCCTTCAAAGCACCTTCGAGTGCTTGGCGCTGTTCCATATAGCCGTCTTCGCCAACCCACACACGTAGCTGCGGGTTTACCCCGGCGTTGTCCGAAGCCACTACCCACGGCCAAGCACCATAGGGCATATAGGCGACCATGCCTTCCCACGGATCGACCTGCTTAACCACCCCGATCACGCGGAACATGGTGGGCGAATCTCCCTTGGAATGCATAATAATCGGGTCGCTCGCCTCAATATCAGGACTTCCAATAAACTTCCAAAAATCCTCATTAAGCACAATCGGCACCACCATATGGTCCGCGTCGGAATCAGCCAACCACCGCCCTTGCAAAGTCCGCAACCGGAAAATCAGCGCATGTGAGGAGTCAACTGCGCGGAAAGTAGGCGACGGATAGAACTCGTAACCCGACTGCTGAATCGGAATGCCCTGGAACGTCCCATACATGGAAATCTCGGACACCTCGGCGATTTGGATGTCCATCATCTGCACGTGCCGAGCCCAATACGGAACTTCAAAACGCTCCATTGCCTCAGCAAGCTTCTCCCCGACAGGATCCGGAATTGCCTCGTCCTGCCAGCGGTCCCGCTCGGCTACTTCCCCGTCCATCTCCATCCCGTACATGCCGATAAAGTACGGGTCGTACATATAGGGGTCGTAAGCACCGGCATCGTCATCCGAGGACTTTTCATAAACGTCAAAAGTGATCGTGACGCTCCGGCCCGACCACGCCTCCATCTGCTCTTTTTGGGCTTGCACAATGAGCTCACCCATTGCAATCACCGTAGTCATCGCAGCTACCGCTACCACCACCGCGATCAGTGACATAATGACGCGCGCTTTTTGAACCTTGATCTCATCCCATGCTTCGACGAGCGAGCCCACAATAGCGTTAAGCATCCTCGCCTCCCCGCTTCACCGGGCCGGGCTCGCCAACCGCACCGGGCTCACCCGCGGCACCGAATTCATCGAAAATGAAGGATTCCGCGCGCACCACGCCCGGGCTAGGCTCGCCCACCGCACCGGGCTCCCCCACCACACCGGGCTCGTCAACCCAGCTAGGCTCACTCACCACACCGGGCTCCCCCACCACACCGGCGTCGTCCGCAAACAAATCCCCTTCTTCGCCAAGCACTTCCCGCACCCGCACGAACTCGGATTCGTCGACGTCATGCACCACGCCCTCCGACAGCCGATACGCCCGCTGCGCCCGCGCCGCAATCCCAATATCGTGGGTGATCACAATCAGCGCCGCATTGTTTTCACGCGCCGCCGCCTCCAATAAATCAATCACCGCCGCACCGGTTTCCACATCGAGCGCGCCCGTCGGCTCATCAGCCAAAATCACCTGCGGTGACCTTACCAGCGCCCGCGCAATCGCGATCCGTTGCTGTTCGCCACCCGATAACTGCGTCGGATAATCCTCCAACCGATTCCCCAAACCAACGGCGTCGAGCATATCGGCCGCCCGGTCAAACCGGCTCCAAAACGTTTTATCGCGCGCATACACCAGCGGCATTGCCACATTTTCCAGCGCGGTCCGGTTCGGAAACAAGTTGAACTGCTGAAATACGAACCCAATGCGTTCCCCACGCAACTGCGAGAGCTTGCGGTCCGACCGCCCAATCACATTCTCCCCGTCGAACTCGTACTCCCCCGATGTCGGCTGATCGAGCATCCCAATAATATTGAGCAAGGTCGACTTTCCGGTACCCGACCGACCCACAATCGCCACATGCTCTCCGCGATCCACCGCCAAATCCATACCGCGCAGAATGTGAAGCGGCTGACCGTCGGGCAGGGTGACGGAGCGCGTTATGCCCCGCATATTGATGAGCATTTAGCAGCCCTCGCCGGTGAACGGGTCGCAGCTTTGTTCGTCGCGTTTAAGCGGGGTGAACTCGAGAACCTCATCCGACTCAGTTAAGCCTTCTTTAATCTCGATCATTTTCCCGTCGGTAATCCCCAGCGTCACTTCCCGCTTTTCCGGGTTATCTGGATCGTCCGTAGGCAGGTAAACATAGCCCGTTCCGTACCGGCCCTCTACCGCGCTCACCGGCAAAATCAACACATCGGTGGCCTCGCCAGCCACAATGTCAACCGTGATCGCCAACCCGTTGAACACCCACTGGTCGGAAGGGATCTTGCAGTCCACGGTCACTCCGCCGCCGGTGTTATCGCCAGCCGCCGGGTCTCCGGTCGTCGCCGGCGCAGTCGGATTTACAATCGCCACATTAGTGCATTCAAAAGGAGCCGGACCGTCCTTAATCGTCACGGTCGCAGTGTCCGGCAGGTTCACAATCCGGTAAATCTGCTCCGGAGACAGCGTCGCCGACGCCGAATATGTTTCCGGGGAGATCGAGCCGACCGATTCACCAATCGTAAACATCTGGCCTGAGAGCGCATTGACCGTAATCCGCCCGGAAACCGGCGCTGTTACCTGATGGTATTTGTACCAGGAGCTTCCCGGAATAATCGTCACGTTGCCGTCAGCATCCGTACTTTCCCGATCCTGCCCTGGCATTTCTTCTTTCAGCTCGAGGATCGGTGCACCGGCTTCCACCCACGTCCCGGAGTCTACAAACAGGTGCGACACCTCGCCCGACGCCGTGGACTTCACATCCGTGGACGGATCAGATTTTATTGTGCCGTTCAGCGTGAGCTGGTTGGTAATCGAGCCAACCATTGGAAACGTCGTCATCTGCGGAACCGCAAACGACGGATCCAAGGTACCGCCCGCAGCGTCGTCGTCCCCGGCTGGGAAAAACGCGAATTTCACCAGAGCCACGGCAATAACCGCAAAAATAACCAACCGCAGAATCGCCATAACTTTGGCGAACCGGGTGTGACGTGTTGCAACCATGAACGCCAGAATACTCTGCCAGCGTCGTCAGAAACAGGCTATTTTGCGTTTGTTAACTTTCATCAACACCCAAAAACTGAGACCTAGGTCTCAACTGAGCAAAATACGTCGCCTTCTTTGTACGAATTGGTTGTTTTGCGATAAAAGATATTCACTAAAAGCCTTGTATAAGAATTTATTATCACCATAGGCTGCTGTATTACCACGCCAAACAAAGGAGTTTGACATGAGCACAACAGCTCTCGTAGCGATTTTGTTGATCGCAATTGCGCTCATCATTATCCTCATTATGAAAGCCAAGTTACATGCGTCGATCGCATTAACTATCGCAGCTTTCTTCACTGCACTAGCCGCCAAAGTGCCGCTGGCAGACATCACCGCAACAATAGAAGGCGGCGTCGGTGGAACCCTCGGATTCCTCGCCCTCATTATCGGCTTCGGCGCCATCCTCGGTAAACTACTCGAAATCTCCGGCGGCGCAACCGTGCTCGCCTCCACGATGCTCAACGCGATTGGAAAGAATCGCGCTACCGTAGCCATGGCAGTTCTCGGTGTCATCTGCGGTATTCCAGTTTTCGTTGAGGTCGGCTTCGTACTTCTCGTTCCGCTCGTTTTCGTTGTGGCAAAAGAAGCGGGAATTTCCCGGATCAAGGTCGGTATTCCGCTGGCAACTTCCTTGATGGTTGTGCACTGCATCCTGCCACCGCACCCAGCCGCAACCGCTATCGCCGGCACCCTCGGCGCAGACATCGGCACCGTTATTCTGCTTGGTCTGATCGTTTCCGTTCCAGCGGCTCTTATCGGCGGTCCGCTCGTTGGTCACTTCCTCATCAAGAATGACGAAAGGCCGCAAGGCCTCGCCGACGACGCCGAAGATGTCCGTCAGGTTGTAGAGGTTGCTAACCCGCCGAAGTTCGGCATTACGCTCTTCACCATCCTGCTCCCACTGCTGATCATGGTCGCCAAGACCATCCTGCTCCTCTTCATTAGCGAAGAAACCCTCTCCGGCCAGATTATTGCCCTCGTTGGTAATCCGATTGTGGCCCTGCTGCTCTCGGTATTCTTCGCTTACTGGTCGCTGGGCTTGGCGCGCGGCCGCAGCCTGAGCGAACTTCTTACCGTTACCGAAGGCTCCTTCGGTCCGATCGGCGGCATTCTGCTGATCATCGGCGCAGGCGGCGGTTTCAACGCAGTCCTCACCGCTTCCGGCATCGCTCCGGCCCTCGCCGACGCGCTTTCCACCCTGCCGGTCAGCCCGCTGATCCTCGCTTGGCTGATCGCACTCGTGCTCCACTTTGCTGTCGGTTCGGCAACTGTGGCAATGATTTCCGCCGCTGGCATCGTACTTCCGATGCTCGCTATCTACCCCGATATGAATCCGGCCCTGCTGGCAATTGCCGTGGGCGCGGGCGCAATCGGCGCAACTCACGTTACCGACTCGCTGTTCTGGATGGTTAAGGAATACCTTGGCATGTCCACCGCGCAGTCCCTGAAGACGCTCACAGTGTCGACCACTATTACGTCCGTTGTAGCACTGTGCTTCACCCTCGTGCTCGACATCTTTATTTAAGAAAGGTTAATAATAATGACTAAAGTTTTAGACAAAACTATCGCTGAATGGGTTGAGCAGTTCCCGCTCCTGCAGGAACTGATTGACCTGAAAGAAACCTCGTGGTTTAACCCCAACGTCAAGCCTGCTGAGGAAGCCTTAAAGGAAGTCGGCTTAACCGTTGAGGATATTGACGACGCCGCTGCCCGGTTAAAGCGTTTCGCACCTTATATTGCGGAGGTTTTCCCGCAGGCTCGCCACACCAATGGCATTATTGAATCGCCGCTGGTTGCCACCCAGAATATGCAGGCCACGCTCGAAGAAAAGTATGGCAAGGAGATTCCGGGACGACTGTGGACCAAGATGGACGCTGACCTACCGATTTCTGGATCGATTAAGGCCCGTGGCGGTATTTACGAAGTCCTTCAGCACGCGGAGAAACTGGCGATTGAAGCTGGTTTGCTCACGATCGAAGACGATTACCGCAAGCTCAACACCCCGGAAATGAAGGAGTTCTTCTCCCAGTACAAGGTGGCTGTGGGTTCGACTGGTAACCTGGGTCTTTCGATTGGAATTATGAGTGCGCAGCTCGGCTTCCAGGCCGCGGTGCATATGTCCTCCGACGCCCGTCAGTGGAAGAAGGACAAGCTCCGCTCCCACGGCGTAGAGGTATTCGAATACGACTCGGATTATTCGGTTGCCGTGGCCCAAGGCCGTGCCGATGCCGCTACTGATCCGAACGCATACTTCGTGGACGACGAGAATTCGAAGACGCTGTTCGTCGGGTACGCGGTGGCCGCCCGCCGTCTTGCCGCCCAGTTCGCAGCGCTCGACGTCACGATCGACGAAGACCATCCGCTATTCGTCTACTTACCGTGTGGCGTGGGTGGTGGCCCCGGCGGCGTAGCCTTCGGTTTGAAGACGGTATTCGGCGACGCCGTTCACTGTATTTTCGCTGAGCCCACGCATTCGCCGTGTATGTTCATTGGCGTCTACACCGGGCTACAAGATCAGGTTTCGGTTCAGGATTTCGGAATTGACAATATTACGGCTGCCGACGGTTTGGCCGTGGGCCGTGCCTCCGGTTTCGTAGGCAAGGCAATGCAGTCGAGTCTCGACGGCTACTACACCATTGAAGACGAGGAACTGTATCGTTTGATTGCGCTTCTGAATTCCACCGAAGACCTTCAGATTGAGCCTTCTGCAGCGGCTGGCTACACCGGCCCGTGGTGGGTTACCGCTGATGAGGAATACCTCCAGCGTATGGGCCTAACGCCGGAGCGTCTCGCCAATGCGACGCATTTAGCGTGGGCTACCGGAGGTGCTATGGTACCAAGTGAAGAGATGAATTCTTACATCGACAAGGGTAACTCTTTACTCTAGTCGTACACTATTAGCAGTCCGCTGGGCTCCTAGAGGCTAGGAGCCCAGCGGTCACATACGGGGACAACGCGATGATTTCAGATAGCGAGTATTTAAAAAGCTATATCCCTTTGGTGGAGTTTCTTGGCAAAGCTCTGGGGCCAAAAACAGAGGTGGTTCTCCACGATGTCGCCAATCTGGAATCCTCGGTAATCGCTATCGCCAATGGTCAGATAACGCGTCGTAAAGTCGGAGATCCGGCAACCGACATGATGCTCCGGACGATTAAAGATAAGTCTTATCGGAATTCGGATTATGTTGTCGGCTATTCAGCCAAGATCTGGAACGAGTCCCAGAAACTTTCTTCTGCCACCTACTACATCAAACGCGATGACCGCCTTATCGGAATGCTCTGTTTCAATACCGATAACACTGAAATGGACCAGCTCATCGCTGCCGTGGAACGTTTTTCTTCCGCCCACCTGCCCAAAGACGACAAACCCGGGGAGCCTGCGAATCCCGAAGAAGAAAATATTGTTCCTAGTCTTAAAGGCATGGCCCGTGAGGCAATCGAGATGACGTGCGCAGAATTCGGGGTAACGGCAGACCAGCTAGAAGTCGCCGAGCGCATTGAAGTAGTCCGCTTGCTTAATTCCCGCGGGTACTTCCAGCTCAAAGGAGCAGTCCACGAACTTGCCCCTGAACTTGGGGTATCGGAGCCAACTGTCTATCGGTATCTCGAAACCGTTAAGAAAAGCGACGAAGCCTAGCCCGGCTTAGTCTAGCCCGGCTTGGCCTAACTCGAGCAGGCCTGACACTTACGCGGGCCTCCCTCAAACGGGCCTAACTCACTCTTCGCAGATAAGTAGCTCTTCACATTTGAGTATGTAGTGGTGGTGGAAGGGGTGAGGGTTTTGGATGAGATATGGGAGTTCTAATCATCTATTTGTCATCGCAAAACCCCATGAAGAGTCTTACGTTTCTTGACGTGAATGTTTCTACTTTGCTTGGTCTTGACCGGTGGGGTTGATCGTTGATGGTTTGTCGTATGAAATGTTCTGGATGCGCTCGTAGTTGGTGTCAAGGCATGACCTGTGTTGCTGAGGAGCGAGCCACACTAGGCCGAACCCTGAAACGACGCCTGCCCGATATCGTCGCCTACTTCAACCACCCCGCACCTGTAACGGGCCCACCGAAGCCATCAACGGCCGTATCGAACACCTGCTCGGTATCGCACTAGGCTTTCGAAACCTCAAAAACTACGCCACCAGAGTGCTCCTCGAAACAGGAGGATTTCGAAAGCAACTACACGGTCAATTGTGAAGAGCCCAAGCTAAATAATACTGTTCATTTGCATGAATTCTGGCCCCGGAGACGGGTCTTGCTGGGGAGAACCCGTCATCCTTGCTGGATAGGGTGGCTATGCCTTTGATTTTCAGGGGCATCACCACCCTATCCAGCAAGGATGACAAGTAGTCCAGAAAAACCAGCCTAAAACCG
>JAAYWS010000127.1 GCA_012516575.1 Actinomycetaceae bacterium | reverse complement strand
TCACCACCCTATCCAGCAAGGATGACAAGTAGTCCAGAAAAACCAGCCTAAAACCGCCATAAAAACAGCAGATTAGACGCCATCAGCGTGCTGAAGGCACTGTGCCAAGCACTAAATATCCCTGCCGGCTCTTACAACCGGAGAAATCCGCTCTTACACCCCCGCCGAGCCTTACAACCGGAGAAATCCACTTCTTACACCCCCGCCGAGCCTTACAACCGGAGACACCCGCAATATTTAGTCTGCCGAAACCAACAAACCACTAAATACCAGCACCAGAAAGCCACCTCGAAGCAGGAAGGTTCAAAAACAGCTACACGCTTATCTGTGAAGAACCACTCTGTAGCGGAAAACTGGGTGTGAACCAGAAAACTGGGCATCCGCCCGTAAGTAGCAGGCACAGTCCGAGCAAACCAGCGACGCCCGGGCCAAACCAGCGACGTCCCCGGGCACTTGACCACACAACACGAAACCCGCAACAACCTGCACGTTTAAACATGGACAGCCATATTTTGTCCAAGCCAGTTATGTCTAAGCCCGTTTTATTGTTCTGGAAAGAGCTGTGCACATACTTTCGCAATATCTGCCGCGTATGCGGACTTGGGCCATCCGATCCGAGCGCTTCGACCACTGAGTAGAGCTTCGTCCAACCTGGCACGATTATCTGACACAGTCACAATAGGAATATCAGTAATCCCCAATTCCCGCAGTACGCCGGTCGCCTGCCGCGCCGGTGAACGCCCTAAAGCCGATGACCGTACCCCCGTTAATACGATAATCTGCCGAGCAGTGACAATACCCCGAGTTTCTTCGAGATGATCTACAAGACGACGCAAACCCAGCGGAGTTCCTGAAGCTACTTGCACTACAACATCTGCTTGTTCCACACTGGCACGGGTAACCGCATACCTATCCCGCCTTTCCGGACGCACCCCTAACCCACCGGAAACATCTACGACAGCCGCCGAATAAGAAGACCGAAGTAGCGTCCATAGCTTCGGCAACACTGATACTGAGATTTCCGGCCAGCGCTGCGGCGAATTCATCCCCACCAAGACATTCGCGCCACCGAACTCCTTCCCAGCACTAACAACAAACTGCTCAAGATCCACCTCTCGACCTTGGTCAAGCTGGCGTATTACCCCAATCAAAGCTGAAGTTTCATCTACATCGAAAATCTGAGCCAGCGACGGTGCAAACATATCCAAATCAACCGTTACCGCCTGAGCACTCAGGTGAGCTGCCATATCTGCTACGAGCGTCGATCTACCGTGAGAACCGGGCGGGCCCCACACTGCAATAATCTGACCTTCCCCGCTCACCGACGTTTGCGGACGCGAGACCGGTTGCACGATTGTGGCATGTTGAATCCGCTGCGCGATCTCAACCGCTACCGGGGACAGTATTTCCACATCGACGAAACGCAAGCCATCTAAATTGTCAGCCGTATCAGCAACAATTCCGACTCCCACGTGATCGCGCAATTCGCTGAGAATACTCACGTCAAGGAATTCCACGCTTGCTGCTATCACCGCGAATGAACCCACTTTTGCTCGGGCAGCTGCGAGCACTTCGGCTAGGTCTGCACAACGGCGAGCGATCAGCGTTTCTTGGCGAGTTTGCGCCAGAATAGAAATTACTTCAGCTTCAAGGCGATCCGGCAAACAAATCAGTACGCTCATCGCTACTCGCTTGCTTTCACAATGGCAAAAGAATCGTTGGCTCCTAATACTTCCAGCACGCTTCCAACGTCGTCGCCATCCACTCGTACCTCAACGTAATGTAGTCCATCACTATACCCGCTTTGTTCGATCTCACGCACCAAAATGGCATCCTGAGCAATAACCCGCGCACTGGCTTCGCCTTGAATAGTGGCACTTTCAATACGCCAAATATCAATATGGGAGCCGGTAGTCAGTTCACTGGCAGGTGCGGTAACGACGCCGATAGTAATAACTACTCCCGAGTCAAGCACACCAAGCGCATCGCGCCGAATTAGTTCTCCGCTTCCAAGTGACCGCAAGGCAACCGCGTCATTATTAGCTAAGTCCTCTGGTTTCATAAGATCTTGAGCTAACCCAACCGGAATATATACGCTTTCTACATCCGCTTGCGCTATTGGTTCTCCCTGCGCAATATCCGATCCCGCGCGGAGTACCGCGACCTCTTCCTGTCCGCCTAAAATCAGCGCCCCAAGTATGCCTCCGCCAATGATCAAAATCATCCCAAAAAGCAACCTAGGGTCGCGAACCATATTCTTTACCGCTATTCGTGAACGCATAACCATAGCATTGCAGATACGTAATAGACTGAGAAATACTTATCCACAGGCAGTTTATCCACAGGAAAATCTTGTTGGGGAAAGTAAATCATCGTTTTTCGATGAAGATGGGAAAATCAATTTATGCAAAAGTTCCTGACAATCGCAGATGTCGCTGACTACCTCAGCGTTTCCGCTGGCCAGGTTCGTACCTTGATTAAGAACGGGGAAATTCCGGCTATTCAAGTTGGTGGACGTGGGCAGTGGCGTATCGAGCAAGCCAAATTGGAAGAGTATATTGAACGCGGCTACGAGATGACTCGTAAAAAGATTGCCGCCAATGAATTCGACGATTAAGGCACAGTACAACTAGGCACAGCACACCTAGTTAGTTCCGCTTCGGATGGTAATGATTGCCGCTAATGGCACATACGTTTCCGAAGCGGAACTTTTGTTTTCATCCCACGAATAGGTTTGGCGAGCCGCTAATTGCGAAACAAGACAATAATCGTGTCCTACCGCAACTAATTCCCCTGATATGTCGAACTCACCGGTGGTAATCGCTATGTATTCGCCGAGCACCGCACGTAAAACCATATTAAGCGTACGCGGGAACCGCTCGGTTTCGCCAACAGCGACCCCTAGACCAACTACTGAGCGAATAGCGTGTAACGGCACAATATAATCATGCTGCCCGATCTCCACCAGCACCCAGTTGACGCCACTGTCAATCAATCGCGCCCGGTATTTGCCCGTAGCGATTCCGATATCAATGTAACGACCTAGCGAACCACGTATCCGATCCATTAACCGCACCGAGGCATGTTCAGCTTGAACAAGCTCCCCGACTTCGCCTAGTAGCTCGTCTTTTGCTTCAAATGCGATTTCAGAAGCAAGCGATTCTATGAGAGCACGGAAAGTCATATTCGCAGACTACCTGTTACCGCCAATTCCGGAAGAAGTTTTCCACAGGATCAGGGTTTTCCACAGCTGTTCAAACTGACGCTTTCTTCTCGTTGCGCCCGCGATATTAAATTCCACCACTCAAGATACCGGGTTTACCCCGTAGAGGCCCTACAGAGTACAATCAATAATGATTAAACATCACTAAACACAACCAAACGGGAGCATACGTGAATGAGATCAATAATTTATTAGCAATAGGCGGAACATGCCTGCTAATGGTGATTGTAACGTGGTATGTCCTGTCCTACGCGCTGTTTGCTGTCTATCAGGCCCGTAAGTATCACCTTGTGGGACATATTCTTCGCCGTTTTGCTACTCCCCGAATTCGGCGAGCAACAGTGGCACTCATGTCCTTAACTCTGACTTCGCCAACAGTTGCATGGGCCCAGCCTGATCTCACCCCGATTCAGGTCGCCGCATACGAAGACCCTGCCTCCCCTACCCCAGTTTCGTTGCGCGAAACCCCCGTTATTCCAGAGGCTGCCGCCGCCGTCACCAACCGAACCCCCAATTCGGATCATCATGCGGGCGAGTTATCCCAATCGCTCAACACGGGGTCCCAATCGCTCTACCCGGCGCTGGCGCTAACCGAAGCAGCTATCTACCCCACCGCTAGTACCACGGTACCTGCGGAAATCACCGTCATCGTTCGCCCTGCAGATACTCTGTGGGGAATTGTGCATACCCATTTCCCTGATGCTGATGACGCCGCCCTTGTTGATCTTGTTCTCGCCACTTGGCAGGCAAACCGCCAGATCATTGGCGAGGACCCCAACCTTATCCTTCCCGGTCAGGAGCTTACCCTTCCCCACCGATAGGAACATCATGTCAATCGCAGCATTAGAACCGGTAACCCCACTCAGCGAGCAACTTACTATTACAGCGAACAAGCTCTCCACTGCTGGTTACTCTTTCCCAGTTATCGGAACCCTTGGGAAAATAGCAGCTTCTGAGCCGGATAAAACCACGGAAGAAACTCCTTCCGAGAAACTTCCAGTCACTAGTCCCACACACGTTTTTGACCGAGTGGCATTGAACGCAGTTAATACTCTGCCTTTTAACGACGTCGACGACGATCGACGCGCCTTGGATCGTCCATTACCTTCCGGCATCGTATCGGCTGGAAAATTCGCAGCGGCCATGGTCCATCAAGCCATCGAAGTGTTACTCGGCCACCGCCCAGCCCGTCAGCTACAAACGTGGATTTCTCCCGGAGTCTTTCAATCTCTTGCGCGGCGTGCCGGACTCGGTTTACGAATTGCCGGGGTTGCCGACCGTACCCATATTCCACAGGTACGCCGAGTCAACGTGTGCCATCCGCGCACCCGTATAGCCGAAGTGTCGGTCGTCGTCCACGACGGGCAACGACTACGCGGAGCTGCGGTCCGCCTCGAAATCCGGCACGACCACTGGTACGTGACCGCCCTCGAAATCGCGTAGCTTAACGCCTGCGTCGACGCCGCTTCTGCTGGGCACGTCGTTGCGCCCGGTTCATCGGTGGGCGGGCTCCCGGACCACCTGGAGCAGGCTGCGGCACCTGAGTACCCGCCGCGTTCGTCGTCTGGGAAGCACCCGAACCATCCTTTGCCGAAGAAGAATACGTCATCTTCTGCGCACCTTGCGGACGTTGTAAACCAAGCACCTTTTCTGCGGTTTTCTTTGCAGCGTCCGAAGAAGCACCGCTTGCCCTCACAGCTACCGGAGAGACACTCGGGCCGCCCGGACCAGTCGGCGACATAACAGGTGTTCCGGTTACCCCGCCCGGGCCGGTCTTCGAAACCCTAATCGGTCCCATTCCAGACGCGCCACGACGAGCAATCTCCAAAACCGCCGGATCGAGTGCGCCACCCGGACCCATAATCGCACCCGTACCCATGGCAGCTTGCTGTGCAGCCTCAGCCGCTTCACGTGCAGCCCGTTCACTAGGCAATTCAAAGCCCATTAGGAAAGAAACGGTTTCCGAGCGAATCGCATCATTCATGGTTTGGAACATGCGGAAACCCTCTTGGGTGTATTCCACTAACGGATTGCGCTGTGCCATCGCCCGCAGGCCGATGCCTTCCTTGAGATAGTCCATCTCGTACAGGTGTGCGCGCCAATTTCGGTCGAGTGCCCGCAAAAGGGCTTGGCGTTCGACCATCCGCATTGATTCATCGCCGAGTTCTTCTTCACGCTCGTCGTAAATCGCATGCATGTCATCAGTGAATTCTTGAATCACTGTTGCCCGGTTAAGCATCTTTTGCCCGCCATGCTCAGCAGCCAACTCCTTAGCTGTGAACGATGGCTTATAAAACTCGCGCATCTCCGCGAATAGCATGGGTAGATCCCAGTCTTCCGGCGAACCGTCGGTATTAGCTGTGACAATATCCGATGCAACGAAGTTGATAAAGGAACGGATCTGGTTTTCGACGTCGTCCCCGCCCAGAATCCGGCGTCGTTCCGCATAAACGACGGTACGTTGCTCATTCATCACGTCGTCGTACTTGAGCGTATTCTTACGCTGTTCAGCATGCGTAGCATCCAACTGGGCCTGCGCTTTTTCGACCGCGTTACCCAGAATCTTCATATCGAGCGGTTCGCCTTCTACACCTGCCCGCAAAGTTTTAATAAAGGTCGGACCGAACAGTCGGAGCAGGCGGTCATCTAGCGACAAATAGAAACGAGATTCGCCCGGATCACCCTGACGTCCGGCGCGGCCGCGCAACTGGTTATCAATTCGGCGCGAATCATGGCGTTCGGCGCCCAACACGTACAGGCCGCCAAGCTCAATAACCTCATCGTGTTCGGCCTGTACTTGGTCCTTGGCTTGCTGCAATACTTCCGGCCAGAGTGCTTCGTATTCTTCCGCATTCTCTTCCGGATCCAGCCCACGCTTGGCCATCATTTCCACCGCAATATGCTCCGCGTTACCGCCGAGCATAATGTCAGTTCCACGGCCAGCCATATTGGTTGCCACAGTGACTGCGCCCTTTCGGCCAGCCATCGCAACAACTTGGCCTTCGCGCTCGTGCTGTTTAGCATTCAACATTTCATGCGGCACACGGGCTTTTCTCAACAGGCCGGAAAGAAGCTCCGAGTGTTCCACCGACGCAGTACCAACGAGCACCGGCTGACCACGCATAAAACGTTCCTTAATATCAGTCACGATTGCCGCGTGCTTTTCATCTGCCGTAGCGTAAATAATATCGTTATGGTCAATACGCACAACCGGCAGGTTTGTTGGGATCGGGATAACCCCAATATCGTAAGTGGAGGCAAATTCTTCTGCCTCAGTTTCCGCAGTACCGGTCATTCCGGAAAGCTTCGTGTACATACGGAAGTAGTTCTGCAAGGTAATTGAAGCAAGCGTCTGGTTTTCCTGCTTAATCTTCACGCCTTCTTTAGCTTCAATTGCCTGATGCATGCCCTCGGAGTAACGTCGTCCAGGAAGCACGCGCCCAGTGTGCTCGTCAACGATCATTACTTCGTCGTCACGCACAATATAGTCGCGGTCGAGCTGGAAAAGTTCCTTGGCCTTAATCGCATTATTCAGATATGAAATCAGTGGAGTATTAGCAGATTCGTACAGATTATCGATACCGAGCAGGTCTTCGACCTTATCGATACCCGCATCAAGAACACCAACCGTGCGCTTCTTCTCGTCTACCTCGTAGTCGACGTCAACCCGCATCTGGGTAACCGCTTTAGCGAAAGCCACGTACCAGCGGGACATATCTCCATCGGCAGCGCCGGAAATAATCAGCGGAGTACGCGCTTCGTCAATTAGGATCGAGTCGACCTCGTCGACGATGGCATAATTATGGCCGCGCTGAACCATTTGTGATTCTTCCATTGCCATGTTGTCGCGCAGATAATCGAATCCGAATTGGTTATTCGTCCCGTACGTAATATCTGCGGCGTACTGTTTGCGCCGCTCATCGGGGGTTTGACCTTCGAGAATACACCCGGTGGTCATTCCGAGGAAGCGGAACACTCGGCCCATCAGCTCAGACTGGTAGGAGGCGAGGTAGTCGTTAACAGTGACAATATGAACGCCTTCGCCGGGTAGCGCGTTGAGATATGCGGCAAGAGTAGCAACGAGCGTCTTTCCTTCACCGGTTTTCATCTCAGCGATATTGCCGAGATGTAAGGCTGCTCCGCCCATAATCTGCACGTCATAGTGTCGCTGGCCGAGGGTGCGCTTGGAAGCTTCACGTACCGCCGCGAACGCGTCGGGGAGGAGGTCATCAAGCGACTTCCCATCCGCATACTGTTGCCGGAACTTATCAGTGAGTTCTTTGAGCTCGGCGTCGCTATATTGTGAATACTCCTCTTCCAGCAGGTTCACTTCATCAGCGATTGCAGAAAGCCGTTTCAGCATCCGGCCTTCGCCTGCTCGAAGAATCTTATTGAGAAGTTTGCGCACCGTTGACTCCTTGCCTCTCCATACCCGACAGGTATGACACTTCCCCAAGTTTACCGTGTTCATTCAAGCCCGTGGAATTTACCCTTGGGGAGTTCACTGTGGGCATGGCATGCGGCAGACTACCCGTTCCGGCGCGCTATTCGCGCCGCTATATCATGCGTACCGATCTGCCTCGAATTACGCGTAGCGGTCTACCATTGCGCGGGCAAACAACTCGAGCGCCTGCTTAACTTCGCCTTCGGGCACGTTCGCCAAGTGGTCCACGGCTTCGTCAATCCACTGGTGGGCAAGTGCCCGGGTTTCTTCGACGACGGAATGCGCACGCAGCATACCAACAACCTGTGCAAGATTATCGCCTTCGTTGAGATTCTTCGTCTCAAGGAAATCGAGGATTTCTTCGCCAGCCTGATCAAGGGTACCTTCCGCGCGATGCTTCCGGAGCAGTAGCGTGGGCATAGTCGGAACGCCTTCGAGCAAATCGGTGCCCGGGGTTTTCCCTGTTACTTCCGGGTCCGAAACGAGATCAATCACGTCATCGGCAATCTGGAAAGCTACTCCCACTTTTTCGCCGTATTGAGCAATATCATCGGCCAACTCGCGTGAACCGCCCGAGAACATAACGCCATAACGCCCAGAGGAAGCAATCAACGAACCGGTTTTACCCGCCAGCACGTTGATATAGTGCGCGATGGGGTCTTCTTCAGCAGACGGGCCGATAGTTTCCTGTAGCTGGCCAAGGCATAGACGCTCGAAAGTTTCCGCGTGCAAGCGAACGGCTTCCGGTCCCAGCTTGGCAGCAATCGACGACGCGCGGGCAAACAGCACGTCTCCAGCCAAAATCGCTGATGAGTTCCCGTACAGGTAATGTGCAGAAGGAACACCACGACGCAAGGGCGCTTCGTCCATCACGTCGTCGTGATACAACGTCGCAATATGCGTGAGTTCAACGAGCACGGCCGCGTCGTACACTTCCGGAGAAAGTGAGTTCGGCCCTAGGCGTGCGGTAAGTAAACACAGGGCGGGGCGCAGGCGTTTACCACCTGCGCGAGTTAAATGCGTGACCGCGCCTGCGACCATGAGGTCATCAACATTTGATGTTTCGTGGAGTAGGTCTTCCACCTTCTCCAATGCATGCGTCAACTCCGACGCCATAGTGGCGTCGGAGTTGATCATTTTAGTTAGTAGATCCACTAGAACATTCCGATAAAGAAGTCGAGTACCGGTCCGGGCACAACACCAAGTGCAATGGTTGCTGCCAGAGCCAGAACAACGGTAACGATTGTTAGTCCTTCCGAATGTAGCACTTCAATGCGGTCAGTTTCAGGTTCAGTGAAAAACATGAGCTGAACTAGACGGAAGTAGAAGAATGCGGTAACGGCCGAAGCAAGCACACCGACCACGACCAACACCGTCTGCCCGGATGCAATACCGGAACGGAATACTTCAAACTTTCCGATGAAACCACCGGTTAGTGGAATACCAGCAAAGGAGAGTAGGAATACCAACATTGCCGTTGCTAGTAGTGGGCTACGTTTACCCAAGCCTGCCCAGTTCTCCAGCTTGGTGGCTTCGCCGAGGATATTGCCTTCGCTGTCCCGATCATGGACCAGCGTGATAATTCCAAAGGCGCCCACCGTGGCCACACCATAGGCCAGCAGGTAGAACATCAGACCAGAGAGAACCTGGGACCAGTTAGTAACATTGTCCAAGGTGAAAGCGTTAATCGCGATAAGGATAAAGCCTGCGTGCGCAATCGAGGAGTACGCCAGCATCCGCTTAATGTCCTTCTGCAGGACTCCCGCTACCGAACCGACCACGATCGTGAGGATAATGACGATCCACATGAAGGTGTTCAGCGAAACCTGTACACCGTTCGTAACGTATACAGCGAGTCGAGCAAGCGCGACGAATGCAGCTGCCTTCGTTCCGGCCGCCATAAACCCGGTAATCGGGGTTGGTGCGCCCTGGTAAACATCCGGCGTCCACGAGTGGAACGGCGCGGCACCTACCTTGAACAGCATGCCGATCACAACCATAACCGCACCAACAACCATAAACAGTTCGGTGTATTGGCCTGGCATGAGACCGACCTGGATCAACTGGATCTCCCAGTACGAGAGGGTTCCGGTAGCTCCGTAGATGAACGCAGCGCCCATCAAGAAGATCGCCGAAGAGAACGCTCCCAGCAGGAAGTACTTCAGCGCTGATTCTTGAGATAGCAGTCGACGACGACGCGCGGTTGCAGATAGGACATACAGTGGCAGTGAAAGCACTTCGAGAGCGATGAACAGCGTGAGCAGATCGGAGGCAGAGACGAATGCCATCATGCCGCCAACAGCAAACAGCGACAGCGGGAAGATTTCCGTTTGTTCACGCTTTGCTTCGATCGATTCACGCTCTTCGCGTGAGCCCGGACGGGTTGCCGCCGCGGCCACGAAAGCACCTTCGCGGGTTTCGCTACGATCTGCGATAACGAGGAACGCAAGAATCGCTACGACCAAAATAATGATGTGTGCACTGAGCGAGATCCCGTCTTCCACGAATGCGAACTGAATTCGGCCTTCTAGGAATGCCGCGCTTTCGCTAAAGGAAAGGGGCAGCGGTAGAAGCATGGAACCTTCACCTGGTGCGGCCAGCCCTAGAGCTTCCACATCTTTGATGTGTTGCGTCCAGCGCCATACCACCGTCACGAGTCCAGCAGCCAACGCTAGTAGTGACAGTCCAATCTGAGCACTACGCCGAGCGCTTCGCGGAAGGAAAGCCTCAAAAATGGTCCCAACTACACCGGCACCAAGCACAATCAGCAACGGTAAGATGGCGGCCCATTCAAAATGGATGGGGTTGACCGTATCGAAGATATTCACTTGGAGCTCCCTTCTACGATTGCGGTCTCAACATCAGCGGCTGCGGCGGTATCGTCCGCGACCGTAATGAGGATCGCAGTTTCTTCAGCTACCGGAGTGACGTAGTCCAGAACCGGAGCTGGGTAGAAGCCGAGTGCGACCATAGCGGCAATCAGCACGCCCATAACGGTCTTCTCTCGACCACCTAGATCCGATACCGTAGTGTCCGGCTTTGGCCCGGTAAAGAGCCGCTGGTATGGCAATAAGATGTACAGCGCAGCGAGTACGACGCCGGTAGCGGCTACCATTGCGATACCCGGGCTAACCTTGTACGTTCCCATAAGAACGAGGTATTCCGGAATAAAGCCCGATAGACCCGGCAGTGCGATAGTGGCCAAACCTGCGATCATAAAGGATCCGGCGATCAGCGGAGTGACCCGCTGCCAGCCGCCGTAGCTCGAGATCAGGTAGCTGCCGCCGCGCTTTTCGAGGAATCCGACTACTAGGAATAGCCCTGCGGTTCCCACGCCGTGCGCCACCATGTACAGGATCGAACCGGTCATCGCCAGTTGCGAACCGGAGAAGATACCGATGACGATAAAGCCGAAGTGCGATACCGAAGTGTAAGCCACGAGGCGAAGCAGGTTATCAGAGTTAATCGCCATGAACGCTCCCCAAATAATGGAGATCAGTGCGAAGAACATGATAGCCGGAGCAACCTTCGTTGCGGCATCCGGGAAGAGCGGCAAACAAATGGCGATCATTCCGAATGTACCGAGTTTGTCAAGTACACCAACAAGTAGCGTCGACGTGCCCGGGGTGGCTTGCTCTGTAGTATCCGGTAGCCACGTGTGGACTGGGAACATTGGCGCCTTAATCGCAAATGCGATGAAGAACGACAAGAACATCCACAGTTGCGCAGTTTCGGTTACAACGAGATTACCGGCGATATTGTCGATCATGAAGGCCTGTTCGCCTCCAGGGCCGTATACAAATACTCCGATAACTCCAGCGAGCATAATCAATCCGCCTGCAAGCGAGTACAGCAAGAACTTCATTGCTGCGCGCTTGCGCTTCTCCCCGCCGTACCGTCCGATGAGGAAGTACATCGGGATGATCATAGCTTCGAACAAAATGTAGAAGACGAAGATATCTCGAGCGGCGAATAGGCCGATCATGATTGCTTCCAGAACGAGAATCCATGCGAAGTAAGAAGCGATATCGCTGTCTTCGCGGTCTTCCCATTCTGCGCCGATGACCACCGGAACCAAGATAACGGCTAGCGCGATCATCACCGCACCCATACCGTTAATACCCCATGCGAGGGATACTCCGATCTGTGGGATCCATGCGTAGGTTTCAGCGAACTGAACCGAGCCAGCTGCTCCAACCGAGAAGTCCATCCCGAGTGCGGCAAAGTAAACTGCCGCGATAATCACCGATACTCCGAGCGCGAAAGGCCGTGCAACACTCTGCAGCGGCTTAACCAGCCATAGTGTCACACCCCCAGCAAGTGCAAGGAGGATAAGAATGGTCAGCCATGGAGCACTGGGAGCTCCTACGGTTGCCATTGCCTGTGTCATTAGCATGTTTTTATTCCTCCTATTCTCACAACGCCGCTGCTACTACGAGAGCTAGTGCAAAGACGACGCCGAGTGTAACCCAGCTGGCGTAGGAACGGACATAACCCGTTTGTAGCTTGGTTACCAGCCAACCCAGACCACGCGTACCCTTAGCCACGCCTTCAACCGTGCCATCGACGAAGTTATCGTCGACGTAGTCGGTGATTTCCACGATCACCTGGCCAGGCTTCATGAAGACGTTCTCATTAACTGCATCTTGGTACAGGTCGTTACGGGCGGCTACTACTAGGGCGTTAGCATCCGGTGCGGTTGCCGGCATTGACTTAGTCACGTACATGACATATGCCAGGCCTACACCCAAGGCTGCCATGGTGAGCGTCAAGCCGATGATCACCGGAATAGGCAGTACCGGATCAACGTGCGGAGCACTGCCAATAGCTGGCTCCAACCACGTCAAGAAACCGTACTGGTTCAATACGAAACCAAGTCCAAGCGAGCCAAGGGCCAAGATAGCCATCGGTACCCACATCAGCGGGGATGGATCATGCGGATGGTATTCCTTAGCGTCCCAACGTTCCTTGCCGAGGAAGATGCCGAAGAACAGCCGCGACATGTAGAACGCAGTCATACCAGCAACAAGGACGGTCAGTGAACCAAAGATCCACGGTTGCAGACCTTCACCAGTAAAGGCGATCTCAATAATCTTATCCTTCGAGAAGTACCCGGACAGGAACGGGAATCCGATAATCGCAAGGTAACCCATCAGGAAAGTGTAGAAGGTGATCTTCATATGCTTGCCAAGGCCACCGAACTTGCGAATATCGACGTCGTCGTTCATACCGTGCATAACCGCGCCGGCCCCCAAGAACATATTGGCCTTGAAGAAACCGTGCGTGATCAGGTGGAAGATCGCGAATGCTGCACCGAGCGGACCCATGGTAGCAGCCAGCATCATGTAGCCAATCTGCGACATGGTCGAGGCTGCGAGGATCTTCTTCATATCGTCCTTGGCCATACCAACGATTGCACCGAACAGGAGCGTAATCGCGCCAATAATGGCAACCACGAGTGCTGCTGTTGGTGCGGCGGCGTAAACCGCCCCTGCACGGACCATCAGGTAGACACCTGCGGTAACCATGGTAGCCGCGTGGATCAGGGCCGACACTGGGGTCGGACCGGCCATTGCGTCACCGAGCCAGGCTTGGAGCGGGAACTGCGCAGACTTACCACAAGCAGCGAGCAAGAGGAACAAGCCGATGAAGGTCATCGTTCCTTCCGAAGCTGCGGCTGCGCCGGCGTCGACGTCGGTAAACTTCACCGAACCGAATGCGCCGATCATAGCCATCATGGCGATCAGCATGCCGAGGTCACCCACGCGGTTCATTACGAAGGCCTTCTTACCGGCAGTGGCATATTCGGGTACCTGATTCCAGAAGGAGATCAGCAAGTAGGACGCCAGACCTACGCCTTCCCATCCGAAGAATAGGACGAGGTAGGAATTGCCCAGAACCAAGAGCAACATCGCTGCTACGAACAGGTTCAAGTAGGCGAAGAAACGACGCCGCGCCGGATCTTCTTCCATGTAGGACACAGAGTAGATATGGATCAGTGTGCCCACGAAAGTAACCAACAGTACGAAGGAGAGCGAAAGCGGATCAACCCGCGTTCCGAAATCAACCGAGAGCGCACCAGCCGGAACCCATGTGTACAGCGTGGTTTCAACAACACGATCGGCTGCATCCATTCCAAGAAGTTGGATGGTTGCCGCTAATCCCACCACAAAAGATGCGGTTGATGCCAAAACACTGACCCAATGACCCCACTTGTCGGCGGCTTTACCTGCCAGTAAGAGGAAGGCGAAAGACACCAGTGGGATTGCAACCGCGAGCCAAATCATGCTCGCAGCGCCGGTCGCTTCCCCAACGGCTGCGGGTGCGGAAAGTACAAGTCCATTAAACAAGGGATAACACCTGCTTCCGTCAGTTCTTCATGAGGTTGGCGCCATCAAGCGAGGCGGACCTGCGGGTTCGGAAAATGGACACGATGATGGCCAGACCAACTACGACTTCTGCCGCAGCTACCACCATCACGAAGAATGCGAACAGCTGACCTTCAAGGTTGCCGTGCATCCGAGAAAAGGTAATGAAGACGAGGTTACATGCGGATAGCATGAGCTCGATTCCAAGTAGTGCCACAACTCCGTTGCGACGAACGAGAACCGTTGCCGCACCAATTCCAAAAAGAAGTGCTGCGAGAACGACATAGAACATCAGATTCATTACTTCTGCTCCCCTTCCGTCTGCTCGGACTGTGCATGTGGAAGTTCATCGGCCGCTGACTTGCCGTCGAGTCGGGCAAGTGCGCCGTCGTGATCCGGTGCGGCTTCGCCGGGCATACCAGCGATAGTTGCCAAACCGGTTTTGCCATAGGTTGCTGGGCCGTCGATACCACCCGAAACGATTCGGTCGACCGTAGCTGGCGAAATTTCGCCGACGGTACGAACTTGGCCGCGAATATGCAGGACCCGGTTCGTCGAGTGCTCAACTGGCATACCGCCTGCGGTAAGTGCCGGGTTAGTCGACGAATTCGACTCAGCATAGACACCTGCATTCGGCATGTGACCGATATGGACGCCCTTGTCGATAAAGTCGCGAACCTTCTGGTGGGCGATTTCTTCCTGACTGAGCTTGGGCTTAACCCGATCCAAATGGGTGAGTGTCATAGCACCAAGTGCAGCGATAACAAGCAACGTACCCGTCAACTGGAGCGTAAGGATATGGCTGGAGAAGATCAGCTTGGCCACCCCGAGCGGGTTGGTTTCTGCGTTAGCGTATTCCAAACCAATCGGTTCCGGCGAGGCCGCACCAATTGCGACACCAGCCAGAATCAATGCCATTCCCAGGCCACCGACAACGGCTACTGGACGCTGGGCTTTCAACGTTTCATGCCCGGAATCCGCTGAATCCACACCGATGAGCATCAGCACGAATAGGAACATCATCAAAATTGCGCCCGTGTATACAACCACTTGAACGACACCCATAAACGGTGCTTCCAAAGCGGTGTACAACACGGCAAAACCTACCATCACACCCATTACACACAGCGTCGTAATAACTGCCTTGCGCGCAAAGAGTAAACCGTAGGCTGCCAATACGACCATGGCCAAACCGGTGACGACGAGTAAAATCATCTCTCCGGTACCGATGGTCAGGCCAGAAGCTATAGGTAACATCAGTGCTTCGCCTCCTCGGACTCGTAGTTGACCACGCGTGCGGTATTCGCTGTTGGATCATCCGGTCGGTTTTCCCGAACCCAAGCTACCTGCTTGGCGCTTGGTCCGGTGACCTTACCCTTGTAGTAATCCGCGTCGGTAGTTCCTTCTACCATTGGATGCGGCGGAGCGAGCATACCTTCGGCCAGCGGAACGAGAATGTCCTGCTTTTCGTAGATCAGCGACTCGCGGGTTTGGTCGGCAACTTCAAACTCGGTTGACATCGTCAGGGCACGCGTGGGGCACGCCTGGATGCAGTAGGAGCAGAAGATACAACGCAGATAGTTAATCTGGTAAACCTTGCCATAACGTTCACCGGGCGAATATTGTGCACCGGGGCGGTTGACGTCGGCTTCCACATAAATTGCATCCGCTGGGCACGCCCACGCACATAGCTCACAGCCAACGCACTTCTCTAAACCATCGGCATACCGGTTGAGCCGGTGCATACCGTGGTAGCGTGGCCGGATCTGCGCTGATCCAGGCTTGTGCGGCAGGTATTGCACGGTGACCGGCTTGCGGAACAACGTGGAGAACGTGACGCCAAAACCTGCTACCGGAGCAAACGCCCTGCCCAGCGGTCCCTTCTTAGTGGGGGAATGTAGTGCCGGGTCTGGCTGTGCGAACCGGGGGGTTGGCGGATTGTTCTGGGAATTCGTGTTCTCAGACATTGCCTGCCTCCTCGACAATAGTAGTGGTCGTAGCTTTCCGGCGTGCTGCGCGCGGTGATGGCGGCAGGTGCTGGCCAGGAAGCGGTGGTACCGGGTAGCCGTTCTCAAATCCGTCGAACTCTTCGGATTGACGTTCGGCAATCAGTTCCGCCTGACTCGTAATCACGTCATCTCGGACGAATGCCCAGATGAGCATAATCGCGGCGAAGCCGGTGGACAGGATAATCAGCGGAAGCTTCTTGTTAAATGCCGGGTTGATGAGTTCGTAGCCGTGGACGATCAAAACAATCGTCAGCCAGATCAGCGCCGACGGGATCAGGCCCTTCCATCCGAGCTTCATGAACTGGTCATAGCGGAAGCGCAGGAGGGTGGCACGTGCCCAGACGAAGATTGCGATGAAAGTCCACATCTTCAGGATGAATACCAGCATGGGGAACCAGCCGGTGTTCGGATCCCAACCGATCAGACCTCCCAAGAAGGTCAGACATGGTCCAGAACGCCATCCGCCGAAGAAGAGCGTCACAGCGAGCGCCGATACATTGAACATGTTGATGTATTCAGCCAAGTAGTACCAGCCGAACTTCATCGACGAATATTCGGTATGCGGACCAGCCACGATTTCGCCTTCAGCTTCTGGAAGGTCGAAGGGAAGACGGTTTGTTTCACCGAACATCGTAACGAGGAAGACGAGGAACGCCGGCAACAGCGTAAACACGTTCCACAGATCCTTTTGTGCTTCTACGATTCCCGAGGTCGACAGTGTCACCGCAAGGAAGAAGACCGTTACCAGCGACAGGCCTTGAGCCAGTTCGTATGAAATCATCTGCGTAGCACTACGCACCGAACCGTACAGTGGCAGGGTCGACTTAGCCGACCAACCGCCGAATACCATTCCGTATTCTCCAAGTGCTGCAACAGCAAGCACGAAGAGCATGGCCACCGGTGAATCAGTTAACTGGAGTGGGGTGGTTATTCCAAACATGGAAACTTCCGGCCCCATCGGGATCACTGCCATAACGGTAAAAGCACAGACCGCGGTAATCACCGGAGCGATAAAGTAAACGACCTTATCCGCTCCTGCCAGCCACATATCTTCTTTAACTAACAGTTTCAGCGCGTCCGGGAACGACTGTCCCAAACCGAAGGGGCCAACCGTATTCGGGCCGACGCGGTTCTGGAAACGCGCGATGAGTCGGCGTTCGAACCAGAGCACAAAGATAACTGAGAAGATCAGGAACAGGACGATAAAGAGTGACTTAATCACCCAGATCCACCAGGTATCTTGCGAGAAGTCCGCAGCAACCGATTGCATGATTACGGGATTCACTTCGTCACCTCCGAATTTGCAATAGTGACCACGTCACCACTGCGACTACCCAGCGTAGCGATCTGGCACCCGACAGAATTCTGCGGAAGCCAAATAACACCAGCTGGCATATCTACAAGAGCGGTATCCACGGTGAGCGAACCAGCTGGGCCGCTCACGGTCACCGCGCTACCAATGCCGTTCGCTTGCGCCGTTTCTGGAGAGAGTAGCGCAACCGGCTTACGTGCGGTACGAGCAAGATTGATTTCGTGAGACTGCAAGGCGCCGGCGTCAAGCATAAGCTTCCACGACGCCAATACCGCTTGGCCTGCTTTCACAGCCGGAGCTGCGGGAGCCGGAACATTCGGTACAGCTGCACGGTCGCCATCCCAGTTACGTAGCTGAGCCATTTCGTGAACGGCGTCGGCTAGGGTTGCAAGACCAAGGTCGACGCCGAATTCGGCTGCCAGATCGTGCAAGACGCGCCGGTCAGGAAGTTGCTGAGAAACAAGTGTCTGGCCAAAGGGACGCAACCTGCCTTCCCAGTTAACGAAGGTTCCGCCCTTTTCACTGGTCGGTGCTACTGGAAGGAGAACATCAGCAAGCGCGGTGGTTTCAGTTTCGCGTACTTCAAGTTGGACGACGAAAACATTTTCCAGTGCTTCGCGCGCACCCGCAGGCAGATCAGCAAGCTCAACACCTGCCAAAACCAATGCCCCAAGTTCGCCAGCTTTAGCCGCTGCGAGCATCTGCTCGGTGTTCCGTCCCGCCTGCTTAGGCAGGTTCTTTACATCCCACACAGCAGCAACGTCAACCCGTGCAACGGTGTCTGAAACTTGACGGCCACCAGGTAGCAGATTTCCTACCGCGCCGGCGTCAAGCGCACCGCGATCGCCTGCACGACGTGGGACCCACGCCAGTTTGGCTCCCGTACGCTCGGCCAAACGAATTGCGGCGGATAGCGCGCCGGGCGCATCTGCAGTTCGTTCGCCTACCAGGATTACTCCGCCACCGCTGAGGTCGGCGTAAGTTGCACCGAAAGCATCCTCCGCACCCTCAACAATCGCATCGAGTACTTCCGCTTCGGTTCCTGGAGTAGCCGGGATCAAACGGGCATTCATCTTGGCAGTGCCACGTGTAGCGAGCGCTGAAATCACGGAAACCGACGTCGTCCCGGCCATCACGCCCTTGCGCAAACGCAAGAACACTGCACCGATTTCTTCTTCAACTTCCAAACCAACGGTCAACACGTGGTTAGCATGCTCAATATCAGCGTATGTGACGCCGAGGTCGGTGCCGGCAACAAGTGCTGCAAGGAACTGGTCTTCTTCAGCTGATCCGGGGCGAGTGCGGAAATCGATATCGTTCGTATCGAGAACAACGCGGGCAAACTTGGCGTACGCGTAGGCGTCTTCAAGAGTGAGTCGGCCACCGGTGATAACACCAACGCCCTTAGCCTTTGCATCCTTTAGACCAGTAGCCGCGGTGTCCAAGGCTTCTGCCCATGAGATTGGGGTATCAGCGCTGACACCGCCAAGCCGTGGATGAGTAAGTCGATCCGGGCCATTCTGCCAGCGGAATGCGAAGCGGTCCTTATCGGTAATCCAATCTTCGTTAACTTCCATGTCTTCTTGGGCAAGGCGGCGAACTACTTCGCCACGGCGGTGATCCACCCGGATTGCCGAACCAGAAGCGTCATGCTCTGTTACCGAAGGTACCGAGACAAGATCAAACGGACGAGCCCGGAAGCGGTAAGACGCCGAGGTCAGCGCGCCCACCGGACAAATCTGAATCACATTGCCCGAGAAGTACGACGTAAACGGAGCACCCGTCATATCAACTTCATCTGCGCTAACCGGACCGGAAGCGTACCCAACGGTAATACCAGATTCGCCACCAGCACCCGAGTACTGGTTAAGCAACGCTGGAACTTCGTCGCCGTTGTGATCAGTAAAGTCCAGAACCGATGCGTCGAAGTTGCCGACTTGCGAACCGTGCAGGCCGTGTACTTCCATCCCGGCGCTACCACCGGCGCGGCCCTGCAATTGCAAGAAGGCGTCGCCGGCAATATCCGTGGCGAAACGGGTACAACGCTGACACAGGATACAACGATCACGGTCCAACAGAATATTGGCGGACACCGAAATCGGCTTGGGGTACGTGCGCTTAACATCAACGAAACGCGAGGTTGCCCGACCGTCCGTCATCGCCTGATTCTGGAGCGGACACTCACCGCCCTTATCACAGACCGGACAGTCCATCGGGTGGTTAATCAGCAGGAATTCCATAACCCCGTGCTGAGCCCGTTTAGCTACTTCCGAGGTGCTTGCCGTGTAAACCTCCATATTGGGAGATACTTCCACGGCACAAGCCGGTTGTGGCTTAGGCATTTTCGAAACCACACCGTCGCGGTTCGGTGCAGCTACCTCAACCAAGCACTGGCGGCAGGCAGCTACCGGCCGCAGGAGCGGATGATCACAGAACCGTGGGATATGGACGCCTACTTCTTCAGCGGCGCGAATGATAAGCGTACCCTTGGGCACGGTCACCTCGCGGCCATCAACTTTAAGCGTTACTTGCGGAGTATTGGCAGTCATTATGCACCTACCTCATTAAATAGCGCCGACTTCGCAATCGGGTACTGTTCGGCTACCGGCGTCGAACAGGCATCCACGAATTCCTCGCGGAACAGCTCGAGTGCGGAGAGCACCGGCGCTGCGGCAGCGTCGCCCAAAGCACAGAAGGAACGTCCGTTAATATTGCGTGCGATTTCTTCAAGCAAGTCAATATCTTCTTCACGTCCCTGACCAGCTTCGAAACGGTGCAGAATCTGGCGCATCCAGTACGTTCCTTCACGACACGGAGTACACTTTCCACACGATTCATGCTGGTAGAAATCAGTCCATCGGGAAATAACGCGAACCACCGAAACAGTTTCATCAAAGATTTGGATAGCGCGGGTTGCTAGCATCGAACCGGCTTCCATCACTTCTTCGTATCCAAGTTTCATATCCAGATGATCTTGGGTACATAGCGGTGCGGAAGAACCGCCTACGGCGAAGAACTTCAGTTCGTGGCCATCGCGGATTCCGCCGGCCATATCCAGTAGTTCACGCATGGTGATACCGAATGGTGCTTCGTACTGACCTGGGTACTTGACGTGTCCCGACAGCGAGAAAATTCCGTGTCCGGAAGAGTTCTTCGTATCGGCGCCCATCGACTTGAACCAGTCCGGACCGTGAAGCACGATACCGGGAATAGAAGCGATCGACTCGACGTTATTAACAACAGTTGGGCGCGCATACAGGCCAGCAACCGCCGGGAACGGCGGCTTGAGCCGCGGTTGCCCACGGAAACCTTCAAGCGAGTCAAGGAGGGCGGTTTCTTCACCACAGATATAAGCACCAGCACCGGCGTGAACGGTGATATCGATATCGTAATCCCCGTTCGGACCTACGCCCTTACCGATAATTCCGGCTTCTTTCGCCTCACGTACTGCGGCGAGCAAACGCCGGTATACATGGACAACTTCACCACGTAGGTAGATGAAGCCATGATGCCCGCCAATTGCCATCAAGCAAATGACCATGCCTTCAATCAGCAGGTGTGGGTTGGCCATCATTACCGGGATGTCCTTACAGGTGCCCGGCTCGGATTCGTCCGCATTGACGACGAGGTAGCGCGGGCCACCATCCGGCGGGGGTAGGAAGGACCACTTAAGTCCCGTGGGGAAGCCTGCACCGCCGCGGCCGCGTAGGCCAGAATCCTTGACCATATTGGTCAGGACACCGGGTTCCTTATTGAGCTCCCAAGCTTTTTCAACCGCCCGGTAGCCTCCACCCTTGCGGTAGGTCTCGAGCGTCCAGGAGCGATCATGGTCCCAGTTGGCACTGAGGACCGGGGTGAGTTTTCCAGCTGTCTGGGTCACTTCGTCTCCTCTCCCTGGGCTTGCGGAGCAGTCCAGTTATTCTCACGGGCGAGCTTCAAGCCGCGTAGCGAGGCCGGGCCGCCCGATGGCCCTTCATTCACGAGGCCGTCTTCAAAACCGGCAAGCACCCGAGAGATCTCTTTGAAGGTGCCAGCCTTGTTCGGGCCACGCGTGGGCTTAATATCTTTTCCAGCGCGAATATCGTCAACGAGCTGCTTTGCCGACTCTGGAGTCTGATTATCGAAGAACTCCCAGTTGACCATCACTACCGGCGCGTAGTCACAACCCGCATTACATTCGAGTTGCTCAAGAGTGATCTTGCCGTCTTCGGTGGTTTCGCCGTGTCCGACGCCCACGTACTTCGACAGCTCATCCCAAATAATGTCGCCACCCATAACGGCACACAGTGCGTTGGTACAAACACCAACGTTGTACTCGCCATTGGGATGACGCCGGTACTGCGAGTAGAAGGTAGCAACCGCAGATACCTGCGCACGGCTGAGGTTCAAAACATCGGCCACCAGCGTGATACCACGTGGAGAACAGAAACCATCCACGGATTGAATCAGGTGTAATAGCGGCATAATTGCCGAACGCGAATTAGGGTAACGTGCCACTACTTCAGCGGCGTCTGCCCGTAACTTCGCTTCGACGTCGGGTGCGTAATTGTCTGCCATTAGCGGTCCACTCCTCCCATAACAGGGTCAACTGCGGCGAGCGCAATAATAAGGTCAGCCAGCAGGCCGCCTTCGCCCATAATCGCCAGTGACTGAAGATTGTTAAAGCCCGGATCACGGAAGTGTGCCCGGTATGGGCGGGTTCCACCATCGGATACGAGATGTACGCCGAATAGACCCTTTGGATGCTCCACCATCGTGTAGCACTGACCCGCAGGGACGCGGAATCCTTCGGTAACCAACTTGAAGTGATGGATTAGCGACTCCATTGATTCGGTCATGATTTCCTTGACGTGCTCTGGCGTGGTGCCTTGGCCGTCACCGGCAATCGAGAGTTGGGCGGGCCATGCGATCCGCTTATCCTCGACCATGATTGGTTCGCCTTCGGTCTTCTCGAGCTCATCAAGAACCTGGTAAATAATACGTAGCGACTCGTAGCATTCGCGGAACTTCACATCGATGCGGGTGTAGCCGTCTGCCTTATCAGCAACCGGAACATCGAATTCGTACTTCTCGTAACCACAGTATGGCTGCGTCTTACGCAAATCCCATGGAACACCAGCAGCCCGGACCGAAGGGCCAGTCATTGACAATGCCATCATCGACGACAACGGTGAAACCGAGACATCGCGGTGACGATCGATGAAGATTGGGTTCTTCATCGTCAAATCCTGCATCTCCGAGATGGTGTTACGAATCCCCGGAAGCAGTTTGCGTGCATAGTCAATAAAACCTTCAGGCAGGTCATTAAGAACACCACCGGGACGAATATATTCGTGATTCATCCGCAGACCAGTAACGTCTTCCATTAGGCGCATGTAATCTTCACGCAAACGGAAAGTCAGCGTCAGCATAGTGGTAGCGCCCAATTCATTACCGCCCGAACCGATTCCCACAATATGGGAGTTAATTCGATTCAGCTCCATGAGCAACACGCGAATAGCTTGCGCGCGTTGCGGGATCTGGTCGGTGATACCGAGTAGTTTTTCAACGCCCATACAGTAGGCGACTTCTTGGAAAATCGGAGCCACGTAATCCATCCGCGTACAGAAAGCCACACCTTGGGTCCACGTGCGGTATTCCATATTCTTTTCGATTCCGGTATGCAAGAATCCGGTCGATGCCCGAACTTCCTTGACGTTCTCGCCGTCCATCTCAACTTGGACACGAAGCACACCGTGTGTGGAGGGGTGAACTGGCCCGAGGTTGACAACGATATGTTCTTCGCCGATTTCTTCGGCTTCCTTAGCGATTTCGGCCCAATCGCCACCAACCGCTTCGAAAGTCGTGTACTTTTCGGCGGCTTCTTCATTCATCGCGCGTGTTGCGCGGGGCATTTCAGGCGTCATTAGTTGTACTCCCTACGTGTATCCGGCGGTGGAATAACAGCGCCCTTGTACTCAACCGGAATACCGCCGAGTGGGTAATCCTTGCGCTGCGGGTGTCCAATCCAGTCATCCGGCATTGCTGAACGGGTTAAACCGGGATGGCCATCAAAAACAATTCCCATCAGGTCCCAAGCTTCCCGCTCAGGCCAGTCATTACCTGGGTAGACCGGAACGAGGGAAGGCATATGCGGATCTTCATCCGGGCAGGTCACTTCAATAGACAATGCCCGGTTATGGGTGATCGAAAAGAAAGTAGTGAATGCATGTAGCTCGCGGCCCTTATCCATCGGATAGTGAACTGCGGAAACACCCAAGCACATCTCGAAACGCAGATCCTGATCATCGCGCAGGTAACGAGCAACATCGAGAAGATAATCCCGATTGATGAAAATTACCAGCTGATCGTAATCGGTGGAAACCTTCTCAATAACCTTCGCTGGATCGTTCCCGTCCGCTTCGATCAACTCAATGAGAACATCGACTACTTCGTCAAACCAACCACCGTACGGACGAGTTGCCGGAGTAGAAATAGTGAACACTTCTTTGTGTCCGCCAAAACCGGTAGTATCGCCGGAGTCTTTAACTCCCCACATTCCCTGACGCTTCGCGATCAGTTGAGCTTCGGACCCAAACTCCATCGCCGAAGAGCTCGATACTACGGCGCCGTCATTGACATTACTCATGCCAGCAGTCCTTTCTGCTCAGATAGTGGAGCAGCGGCAAGCGCGGCAGCCTCCATCCGGCGGGCCACTTCTTCCCGATGCTTACCAATAGGCGCTTTTTCAATAACATTGTTACGCAGTTCAAAAATGGCGTTGATCAGCATTTCCGGACGTGGTGGACAACCCGGAAGGTATACGTCCACCGGAACAATGTGATCGACGCCTTGCACAATTGCATAGTTATTGAACATGCCGCCCGAGGAGGCACACGCACCCATAGCGATTACCCACTTGGGATCGGGCATCTGATCGTAAATACGACGTACAACCGGTGCCATCTTGTGCGATACTCGCCCGGATACCAGCATCAGATCCGCATGCCGAGGGGAAGCACGGAAGACTTCCATTCCAATACGCGAGGCGTCCGTACCGACCGCACCGAATGCCATCATCTCAATTGCACAGCAGGCCAGACCCATGGTGACCGGCCAAGGTGAACGCGCACGCGCCCATCCCAGTACCGCTTCAACCGTTGTCAGGCCTACCCCTGCAGGAATCTTCTCTTCAAGACCCATAATCTAATCACTCCCAATCCAAGCCGCCACGGCGCCACTCGTAGACGAAAGGCACCGTGATGAGGAAGACAAACGAGGCGATCGCTATCAAGCCGGCAAGCCCGACCTGGTTAGCTGACACCGCCCACGGGTAGAGGAAAACAACTTCAATATCAAAAATAATGAACGTCATCGCCGTCAAGAAGTACTTAATCGGGAAACGTCCAGCCGCGCCTGCTGACGGCGTTGGCTCCAGACCGCATTCGTAATTAAGAACCTTAATTCGGTTCTTGCGTGTCGGTCCCAGAACCGCACTAGCTGCCAAACCACCAATACCTACTAGCGTGGCAGCGGCAATCATCACTAAGAGTGGTACATACGGATTCATCGAACCTCCACCCGTTCTTTCTCCATTGAAATTAGGCTGTGGGCGAAAACCCACCTATTATTAAATTAACTGTTTTTCTGTGTTTCGGCAGTGATTTCAAAAATCTGCACTGATTTCGTATAGCTTCACTTCTTTTTAGGCACGCGGCACCGCCTTGGTCAGCGCCGTTATGAGTTTGTCCATCCAATCACCGTCCCGGTGATCATAAGAATCGGACAGTAATTTCATCACTAAACGCATCAAAGTAGGGCGCGGTAACCCGTACTTAACACATACGTGCATGACTTGCGGACGCTCGATTAAGGTGGCAAAAACCCGCCCGAGCGTGTAGTACCCGCCAAGCTCGTCCCTTAAATCCTTGGCATACTCGGCCATCACGCGGTCCTGCTCACCAAGCGTAGGACGAATAAGAGCTTGCGTGAGGTAGTCTGCTGCGATCCGCCCGGAAGCCAACGCATACGCGATACCTTCTCCGTTGAACGGCGAAACCATGCCGCCCGCGTCACCGACAAGAACAAGACCCTTGGCGTAGTGCGGCTTGCGATTAAACGCCATTGGAAGCGCAGCTCCACGCAACGGCCCTACTTGATTTTCTGGGGTGAGCTCCCACTCCGGCGGAGTATTCGCGATCCACTTCTTGAACACAGAGCGATAATCCACACCCGTCGGTTTCGCCGTCGATGACAGCGAGCCCAGCCCGACATTTACCAGGCCGTCCCCTACCGCGAACATCCACGCGTATCCGGGGAGCATTTCGGACTTTCCTTCTTCGCCCGCCCACAGCTCCAGCTGAGACTCCATCATGTCAGTGTTGGCTAGTGGAGAGTGGAAGTAGGTTCGATATGCCACGCCCATTGGACGATTCATATCTTTTTCCCGTCCCATCGCCGTCGCCATCCGGGCCGCAACGCCTCCGGCGTCGACCACAAAACGGGCAGAAATAGTGAATTCTCCGCCTGAACGATCTTTAGTATGACGTGCCCGCACACCCACAATTCGCCCGGAAGGTTCATGAAGCACCGGACCCAGCACAGTCACGCCTTCCCGTACGCGCGCTCCGGATGCCTGAGCATGGCGGATAAGGAGTTCATCGAATTTGGCGCGCGGCATCGCACTCCCCCACTTGGGCATGGACGCCAAGTCCGGCCACGGCACCTCGATCTCATGCCCCGCACCATATGCGCGAACACCCCAGTTACGTGGCCAGCCGTCTTCCTCTTTCATGGAAATGCCCATGCGGACCACTTCAGAAACGGCACGTGGGGTCAGGCCGTCGCCGCAAATTTTATCCCGAGGAAATGTTGCTTTTTCTAATACAAGAACATCGACGCCGTTTTTCGCTAAATAGTGCGCGGTCGCTGCCCCACCGGGACCCCCGCCCACGACAACTACATCAGCATGATCGGAGTACGTCACGCCTCACCGCTTTCGTTGATTCCACGCTGAATTACGCGCCACCGCGCATACAGATATCGCTTACTCATATAGTCTACGGAGTTTTAGTCACGGAACTAAATCCCAAACGCCCAATATACACAAGGGTTTCATTGCGCAATTGGCGCTATCTAGGTTAACTTCCGTCTAGGTTAACCTCCGCAATTATTTTAAGCCTTCGGCCGGATACCGCGGTGAATAGCTACAATACCGTCGCACAGATTCTTGTATTCCACCCCACGCCATCCGGCATCTTGCATAAGCTCGGCAAGTTTCTTCTGTCCGTGCCAGTCAAGAATTGACTCAAACAGATATGCGTACGCTTCCGGATCGGAAGATATACGCCGTACCATATAGGGCATAACTGTGGCCATAAAATACCGATAAAAATTACGGAAGAACTTCGTAGCCGGTTTGGAAAACTCAGCGATCACGACTTTTCCGCCGGGCTTGGTTACTCGGAACATCTCACTCAACGCCTTTTCGGTATTCTGCACATTGCGTAAACCATAGGAAATCGTGACGATATCAAAAGTTCCGTCGCCAAAAGGCAAATCTGTGGCATCGCCTTGGATTAGTGTCAAATGCGGATAATGCACCTTACCGCGAGTGATCATCCCTTCGGAAATATCGCACCCAATAACATCCGCACCAGCTTTGGCGTAATCATTCGTTGATGACCCGGTGCCACACGCTAGATCTAAGACAGTCAGCCCTCGGCGCGCTCCCACAGCATCTCGCGTATTTGAGCGCCATACGTGGACCAGCCCCCCTGTTAACAAGGTGTTCATAATGTCATATTTCGCAGCGACTTCATCGAACATAGACGACATGTCCTGCGGACGTTTCTCCAGTGTGGCTCGCTTCATGTACGCATTTAATCATTAATCCGACTACGATCAGAATTAATGTCCACTTTCACTCAGCTACATGTCTCGTCAATTCCGTTGCCTAAACGGCCCGATTTGCGTGCACTTTTAACAGCTATTCGAGGCCAAATAGCGTGGATTAAGAATGGCGAAGGTTTCGTTGCCGTTGGCCAGGCAGCCCGAATCGACATTCCAAATATGACTAACGCAACACCCGAGGAGCGCTTTGAGCAGGCTGCTCGCTGGTGGAAAAACCTTGTTGAGCAGGCCGAAGTGGACGACGCCGTACACGTGCCCGGTAGTGGGCTAACGACTTTTGGCTCTTTTTCGTTTATGCCGCACTCGCCCGCCGGCTCAACTTTGATTGTGCCGGAAGTGATTGTGGGGATTAGCGAAGGAGTTCCGTTTCTGACCACAATTACCGGGGCTACTGAGGCTGACGGAGCCTCTCAGACCGACAGGGCTGCTCCAGCTGACGGGATCTCTCCAGCTGATATGGCCGCTTCGGCCAGCCAGCGGGATGCCGCTACATATACCAAAAACGTAGCCGTCCGGAAGCTACGCGACGCACTCGCGAATAACCCAGTTTTCCCGGATAACACAAGCAAAGCTGAGACGTTTTATGGCGATTTTGGGACGGTTCGTGTCGACGCGGCCCTGTCCTTGAACGAATACCGGGCAGTGGTGGACAATGCTCGTGAACAGATCGCCCAAGGAACAGTCTCTAAGGTAGTAGTGGCTCGAGATCTGGATATTACTACGGAAAAACCGATTGACGAACGGACGCTGATTACCCGGTTGAATGCGGCATATCCAGATTGCTGGACGTTTGCGGTTGACGGGCTAATCGGCGCTACCCCAGAGCTATTAGCCAGTAGCGATGCCGGCGTTGTAACCTCGCGCGTATTGGCTGGGACTTTGCCACGCGAGGCACATACCGATCCGCAAACCCTTGTAGATTCAGCTAAAGACCAAGATGAACACGCCCATGCCGTAGATTCGGTGGTGGAAGTTTTACAAGGGCATGGCGAAACTTATGCCGATGCCACACCCTATGTCTACGAGCTACCGAACCTGTTCCATTTAGCTTCGGATGTGCGCACTGAACTGGATCGGGAAGTAAACACTTTCGATGTTTTGGGAGCTTTGCATCCTACCGCCGCACTCGGTGGCACTCCACGCCCTAAAGCGCTCGAGATTATTGATCGTATTGAACGCATCGACCGGGATCGCTACGGTGCCCCTGTAGGTTGGATGGGCGCTGATAACACTGGACAGTGGTGTGTGTCTTTGCGTTGTGCTCGAATTATCGACGATTTTCATGCCCGCGCCTGGGCGGGCGGCGGAATTATGCACGACTCCGATGCAGACGCCGAATATGCCGAGACGATGGCAAAGTTCGCTCCGATTTTAGGGGCTTTCGGGGCTAATTAGCGGCTGTTCCCGCTGCGCCCGCTATCTACTCGAGTTCCGCCCGCTATCCACCGGCGGATTCCCTGCTACATCTTCAACCGGCACCCGCTAACTACCGGCGGATTCCCTGCAGTTTTCCCGGCCCGCGCCTGTCTTCCCGGCCCGCGCCCTTTTTCCGCCCGCGACATCCCATATGTCGGCTTTCAGTCTTCGCTTTTCTGGAGTATAAAAAAGATTTCGTGCATAAGTATCAACTTTTACCGCATCCAGCGCTATATACGGCTTGGAAGTGGTAAAAGTTGATACTTATGCACAGGTGGAGCTGTTATCGTGCGGATCGACCTAGTATCGAAGCAATCACCACCGCCACCCCAAACAGACACTGATAGCGGAAGTAGCCACCCTAAAATTCGCAACTCAAACTGGCTCTTCATATTTGTGTGTGTAGTGGTGTTGGGAAAGGGGTGAGGGTTTTGGATGAGATATCGGAGTGTTCTGGTCATCTGTTTGTCATCAGGAAACCCTCTTGAAGAGTCTTACGTTTATTGACGTGAATGTTTCTACTTTGCTTGGTCTTTGAGCTTGTTCGTTGGTTGGGGTTGATCGTGATGGTTCG
>JAAYWS010000126.1 GCA_012516575.1 Actinomycetaceae bacterium | reverse complement strand
GCCCCAATCAACACCGAGACCACCGCCAAATGGGCTTGCCTGACTGGCAGTTGACAGAAACAACCACCTGAAACGCACAACCCAACGGCTGAAACGCACAACCCAACGGCTGAAGTTCACATCCCTTAGTGACATATACGGTTGGTATCGTGTCGCATAGGGCACGATACCAACCGTATATGTGAGTTAGGTTCGCTCAGCGGTCCAATCTTGGCCACTTAGGCGAAATCCACAACACCCTCCACCCCCAAATCCGAAAAACCGATGAATTACATGAGGACTATCGAGGCCAGCGCGGCGTCAATAACGTCACCATAGACATCCGAACCCCACGTGGTGATCTCGTAAGCGGTACCACCGGAAACCACGACGTAAATATTTGCAATTACAACGCCAAGATCAATCTCGTAGCTTTCGGCATCGTAACCGTCAATATCAGTCACGCCAAGATGAGTCACTGCCGTTTCGTCAAGGCCAAGGGTGTCGATAAGAACTTGTACATACTGATCCGGGGACGGAACAATACCTGCCGGGCCCACTTCACTCACGGCAATATAACCAATGTAGTCTTGCGAGAAAAGCATTACCGGAACATCTTCGCTCGCAGTGTCATCCTGTACCCAATCGCTGGGCGCAGTAATCGAAACCTTCCCATTTCCTAACGTGTACGTGGTCAAACCGCCAGATTCGCTAATCGTAAGGGGAAGATTAGTGGTTGTTGTGGGAGCAGCTTGCGTAGTTGGTTCGTCCGTGGGCTCCGGCGTCGGTTCCGGCGTCGGCTCTTCTGTGGCTTGTGGAGTCGTAGTTTCTTCCGGCTTGTCGTCATCGCCGCGTAGCAGGAAAAATCCAGCTACCGCGAGCGCCACAACTACAATCCCAACGATTACCCACACCACCGGGTTTTTCGCCCAGGATCGCGAAGTTTGCGGAGCGGGGTTGAAAGAACCATAACCCTGTGCGCCCGGCATAAATCCTTGCTGACCCTGTTGCGGAGCTACTTGATAGGGCATGTGCGCGTTTGGCTGCTGAGCTGCTGCTACTTGTTGGTTTTTAATCCAGTCAGCCAATCCCGGATGGCATTTTGGATGAATCAAAATTGCATCCCACAAATCAGGACGCACATATGCAATATTTCCGAGATCATTTGCTTCTACGCTCGGATCAAAAAGCTCATTGGCAGTAATCATGTGCGGATCGTAATTCATGAAACTATGCCTTCCTACATGTATAACTCACGTACAACTTCATCAAAGCTACGTATAACTTCATCGATTTTTATTGTCGTCACAACGGCGGTATTAACGAATATTACGAATGACGATCTCATTCAATAACAGAATAATCATTAAGACAAAACGTTGCCGTTGGCCCAATTGCCAACGGCAACGTTTTATTACAGGTGCAAACAGCTGACTAGCCGAGGACTACCGAGTACAGGGCAAGTTCAATGTCTTCCGCGTAGACACTATCTACACCCCATGTGGTGATTTCGTATGCGGTGTCTTCAACAATCACAAGGTAGATGTAGGCATAGAAACCGCCAAGGTCGATTTCAAAAGTGTCTGCCGGGTAGTAGTCAATATCGGTTTCTCCGAGGTAGAGAACCGAGCCGTCTTCCAAGCCGAGGCTTTCCGTAAGAATGCCAGCATATTCTTCTGCCGCTGGAATAATATCTGCCGAGCCGACTTCGCTCACTGCAAGGTACCCTTCGCCGAGTTCGTCGGAGTAGAGCATGATCGGAACATCTTCTTCGATGTTCTCGTCTAGAATCCAGTAGTTTGGCACGGTAAGAGTAATTGCTCCGTTATTAAGCTGGTAAGTCGTGTACTCGTCCCATTCATCAATGGTCAGTGGAAGGTTCGAATCCATCTCGAAGTCGATGTCTTCAGTTTCCTCTTCAATAACGGGTTCTTCAATGGCTTCCTCAGTAGGCTCCGGAGCCGCAGTTTCTTCTGCTTTTTCTTCTTCCTTCGAACAACCAGCCAATCCTAAAGCAAGGACAGCCGCAGCGGCTGTAGCAAAAATCTTCTTGGTCATTTGACCTCTCCTTCAATTAGAGTGTGCGTTACCCATCTAGCCTATGACGTAAAACACGATTTATTCAGTTTTTACTGAAAATTCTTTGGGGGAATTGTTCCCTACGGTACCTGCCGTTGTAGTTATGAGCTTCTGGGGGAGGTTGTGGGCCTCTGATCGCCTCTTTTTGGCCTTTACCTCTTTTTGGCCTTTATTTAACCTCTTTTTTAGGGCACACCAAGGATTTCGTGCACAAGTGTCAACTTTTACCACCCTCCAGCGCTATATACGGCTTGGAGGGTACGAAAAGTTGATACTTACGCACGGATGGAGCTGGTATCGAGTCAATCTACATCAACGAAAAAGCGCAAAACAAAACCGCTGGAATCCCAACGGTTGTAACAGTTGTGGAATACCAACGGTCCCTTGGTGCTCGAGGGGGGAGTTGAACCCCCACGCCCTCACGGGCACACGGACCTGAACCGTGCGCGTCTGCCTATTCCGCCACTCGAGCAAGCTATGTCATCTTATATGCCAGAATGAAAATAGGGCAAACGAAGTTCCTTGCCCACAGCGTGATTCTGCCCACCAGCGCTGCACGGAACACGAGACATTACTGTTATAAACGGCAGATGCGGCACCCCCAAAGAAAGACGTATACTTAACCGACACATGGGTTGAATCCGATCAGGCGTAATTTCAGGCGAAAGGCATGCTATGGGAGCATTCGACAAGTTCGAACGAAGCGTGGAGAGCGCTGTCGACTCAGTTTTCTCACGCGCATTTAAATCAGATCTGAAACCGATCGAGCTCGCGTCTGCGCTCAAGCGCGCAATGGACGATCGGGCAGCACCGATGTCGCGTGAGCGCACAGTCGCACCCAACGAATTCACCATCTCGCTGTCCACCCACGATTTCGACAAAATCGAAGAGTGGGGTGAAGAAGCGCTGGTAGAAGAGCTACTCACCATCGCCACCGAACACGCCCGCGAACAGGAATACACGTTCTTGGGCCCAATCGATATTCTATTCACCTCCTCCGAAGAACTCACCCGCGGAAAAATCTCAGTCAGTTCTACCACCCGACGCGGGCCCGTCGCCCCGGCAACCACTCCAGACGCTTCCCCGCAAAACCCGATGATTGACGTCGCCGGGGAACGCTATATCCTGACCGGAGCCATTACCGTGATCGGCCGCGGATCAACCGCCGATATCCAAGTTGACGATTCTGGCGTATCTCGGCGTCATCTGGAATTGCGCGTCACACCTGGCGGCGTTATTGCCACGGACCTCGACACCACCAATGGCACATTCGTCGAGGGCCACAAGATTACCGCCGCGACGCTCCTTGACGGCAATACCATCACCATCGGCCGCACCCGCATTATGTTCTGGACTTCTCCGGAGTCGCCATGAGCGCACTAGTCGTCACGCTTTTGCGGTTTGGGTTCCTCGCCCTGATTTGGATTTTCGTTGGATTCGTCCTCGTGACGATTCGCAACGATGTTTTCGGTACCCGAATTCGCGAGCGCGCCGGCATGAGACCCTCCTCCCGTAAATCCGCATCCTCTCGGCAAACCGCCCCGGGCGGCCCAACCACCCCGGGCACCCCAACACCACCTGCACCCGCCCACAACGCCCCCGCCGGTCCCACACATCTTGTCGTGACTAAAGGCCCACTATCGGGTACCGTCCTGCCACTGGGCAAAGCGACGATTACTATCGGACGCTCCCCCGATTCGGCGCTTGTTCTTGACGACGGTTACGCATCATCGCGCCATGCCCGGTTCTTTTCCGAAGGCGGCCAGTGGTATATCGAAGACCTCAACTCCACTAACGGCACGTGGGTGGGCAACCAGCGAATCTACGGCGCCACCCCGCTACGCATGGGCGTACCTATTATCATCGGCAAAACCACTATGGAGCTGCGCCGATGACCATCCAGTTCAAGTACGCGGCACTCACCGACGTCGGTTTGATTCGTAAATCAAATCAAGACGCCGGTTATGCTTCGTCACGCCTACTCGTCGTAGCCGACGGGATGGGCGGAGCTGCAGGCGGCGACATCGCCTCCTCGGTAGTGGTGGCCCATTTAGCCGAAATCGACGACACTCATCAAGCTGAAGAACTCCTGCCCTTACTGCGCCAACAACTCAATATTGCTCACGAGGAGCTAATCGAACGCACCGAAGAAGACGCCGATCTGGCCGGCTTAGGCACCACATGTATCGCGATTTTGCGCACCGGTAACAAGCTCGGCATGGTACATGTGGGAGATTCGCGGGCGTATGTGTTGCGCGGGGATCGCCTCGCACAGGTCACCCGCGACCACACGTTAGTCCAATACTTGCTTGACAAAGGGCAAATTACCCCCGAAGAAGCACTCCATCACCCCAAGCGCAATGTCATTATGCGCAATATCGGTGATTCTCCCGAACCGATTGAGCTCGACGAGTCAATCAGGGAAGCGGTTAACGGAGACCGCTGGCTACTGTGTTCAGACGGTTTGTACGACGTCGTTTCCCGTGAAACATTGACAGAAACGTTACGTACTTTTCAAGATTTGGATGAGTGCGCCGAAAAACTTGTAGAACTGGCACTAGCCGGTGGCGCTCCCGACAATGTTACGGTGGTCCTCGCCGACGTTATCGACACTGATTCCGGGGTCGCTTTCTCTGATAAACCGGTGGTCGTCGGCGCGGCAGCAGTCGACCATCGCCGTCCCACCCGCGCGAAAAACACCCCGGCAGCCCAAGCTGCCGCCCTGTCTGCCGCCACCAAACCTGCCGATACACTGCTGGCACCTGAAGAACTCGAGGAAGATCAACCGCGTCGTGGATTGGCCCGGTTTGCAGCCGTACTTGCCATCCTCGTCCTAGTACTCGGTGGTTTAGGCGGCGGTTACGCATGGACCCAAACCCGGTATTTCGTGTCAACGCACGATGGCAACGTCGCTATTTTTAAAGGCATTCCACAAGACATTGGCCCGATAACGCTTTCCGAACTGTACGAAGAAACCGACATCGCCGTCGAAGACTTAACTGAAGTAGCCCAAGAACGCTTACGCACCCCGATTACTCGGGCCTCCCTCCCAGAAGCCCGCGCCGTCGTCGACAATTTTGCTGACCAAGTCGTTGAGCCAAAATCTTCCGTAGACACCAGCACGCCACTCCTGGACCGCCCGATTGTCTTCCCGGACACTAAGATCGGCCCGCAAAACGATATGCGTACTGAGCCCACCCCCTTGCCGAGTGTTGAGGTCACCCCATGAGTGTTGTGACTTCCCGCCAAGCCCGCACCGGCCGCATACAAGAACTCGGCCTGTTGTCCGTGGCATACCTGATCTCGTTAGTTGCGTGGATCTTGGTTTACTACGGGGTATCGAACTCGCTTCCCGAATTCTGGCTCCCCCCTAATTTCTGGGTTGTCGCCGGCGTCGCAGCGGTGTTTTTGCTCGGTGCACACCTGATTATTCGCAAACTCGCCCCCTATGCGGACCCGGTGTTTTTCCCGGCCGCAGTATTGTTAACCGGGCTCGGTTTAGCGATGATTCACCGGATCGACTATGCGCTGGTCGAACGTGGCGAAGGCGCCGAACTCAAAGGCCAATTAGCGTTGGCAATCGTGGGCATTGTGCTCATGGTGGCAACCGTTGCCCTACTGCGCGACCATCGAATCTTGCGCCGGTACACGTATCTGTCCGCGATCGCCGGCATTATTTTGCTTCTTATGCCGATGCTCCCCGTGATTGGCCGGACGATTAACGGAGCCCGACTGTGGATTGTCGTGGCAGGTTTTAGCTACCAGCCAGCCGAGTTAGCCAAAATTTTCCTGACGATTTTCTTCGCCGGATACCTCGTGGTCCACCGCGACAACCTCTCACTGTCCGGACCGAAAGTACTCGGACTACAACTTCCACGGCTCAAGCATTTAGCACCACTGATTATCGCGTGGCTTGCCGGCATGGCAATCCTCGCGCTCGAACGCGATTTCGGTACGGCGATTTTGTTCTTCGGCCTGTTCGTCGCCATGCTGTATGTGGCCACCGAACGCCTGTCGTGGATTATTATTGGCGCGCTGATGAGCGCTGCGGGCGTGTGGGCGATCGTGCAAATGATGCCGCATATTCAGGCACGTTTTACGGTGTGGTTGCACGCGATGGATCCGGAAGTGTACGACGCCCCTTACGGTTCGTACCAGCTGGTTCAGGGCTGGTTCGGAATGGCCTCCGGAGGCCTGTTTGGCACTGGTTTCGGGCAGGGTTCGCCGGCGAATTCCTACGCCTCAAACTCAGATTTTATTATTGCCTCCTTCGGTGAAGAGCTCGGCCTAGTTGGGGTACTCGGAATTTTGAGTATTTACCTGATTATTGTGGGCCGAGCGATGAAAACCGGTATCGACCTGCGCGACGGTTTTGGCAAACTGCTCGCATCCGGGTTCGGATTTACGATTGCACTACAGTCTTTTGTGGTGGTTGGCGGTATCACGCGAGTTATCCCCCTGACCGGCCTAGCTATGCCGTTTCTCGCCCTTGGCGGTTCGGCACTACTGACGAACTGGATTATTATCGGCATGCTTATTCGCATGTCCGATGCGGCTCGCCGCCCGTTCACCCCGGCCTCCACCCCGCTGTCGGCGATCCGCACCGGAGAGCTACCCGGGATTAAGTCGCGTTCACGCAAGAAGAAGAAAGATGCGGACGACGCCGAAGCGGCCAGCAAGCCTGACGATACTACTTCTGCCCACACGCAAGCCGACGCTACACCCTCGGCAGATAGTCCGGACGACCAAGATAGGAACCCGACGGAGGTGGTCCGGCTGTGAACCCACCCATTCGAAAGCTGACCGCCGTCGTCATCGTCATGTTCCTGACACTGATGCTCGCCGTGACCTATATTCAGTTCTTCCGCGCCCCGGAACTCAACGCCGATCAGCGCAATGTGCGCACGCTGTACCGCGAATACGGCACTGACCGCGGGCCGATTATTGTGTACGGCACGCCGATTGTCACCTCTGAGCCGTATGACGACGAACTGAACTATCTGCGCACCTACCATCAGCCTTATCTGTATGCGCCGATTACCGGATATTTTTCGACCAGTTTCAACTCAATGACCGGCCTTGAGCGCGCGGAGAATTCGGTGCTTGGCGGTTCGGACTCCTCATTGCTCTCCCAGCGGATCGAGGATCTTATTACCGGTTCTCAACCACAGGGCGGCGCAGTATCGCTCACCATCGATCCGCTCGCGCAAGAAGCGGCCTATAACGCACTAAATGGCAGGCGTGGCGCCGTCGTCGCTATTGAACCGTCCACCGGAAAAATTTTAGCGCTCGTCTCCACACCCAGCTTCGACCCGAACACGCTCGCAACACGCGATGCCGCATCCGCCTCCGCCCAATGGGAAGCCTACAATTCAGACCCTAACAAGCCCCTGATAAACCGCGCGATCGCCGGAGACCTGTACCCGCCGGGTTCGACTTTCAAGGTGATCACCACTGCGGCCATGATCGAAGTGTTGGGCATGGATGAGACCACGGAGGTCGAGGCTCCGTTCTCCTACGCCCCGCCGGGCACCACACATGAGATTTTCAATTCCGGTCAGGTTCATTGTGGGAACGGTTCGGGGACGACGACGTTGCTCACCGCTTTTACTGAATCCTGCAATACGACCTTTGCGATTTATGCATCGGAAATTGGTGGGGAAGAACTTCAGGCAATGGCCGAAGGTTTCGGTTTTAACGCCGAGCTGTCTATTCCACTGACGGTCACACCTTCGCAGTTCCCCGCGCCGGCTGACGAGGCCACCTTAGCGATGGATGCGATCGGACAGCGCGATATTATTGCTACCCCGTTGCAAATGGCAATGGTGGCTGCGGCGATCGCGAACGACGGCGTTCTGATGCAACCGTATTTGGTTAACGAAACGCTGACCGCAGATCTGGAAGTATTATCAACCACCCGCCCGCGCGAGCTCGGCGAGCCGATTTCTGCTGAGACAGCACAAATTCTGCAGACGATGATGGTTTCGGTTGTTAATCACGGTTCGGGTAGTTATGCAGCCCTGTCCAGCACGCAAATTGCGGGTAAAACCGGTACTGCTGAAGTCGCCGGCGCCCAGCCGTATTCCTGGTTTATTGCTTTCGACGCCGTAGACAATCCACAAGTGGCGGTTGCCGTGGTTGTCGAAGAAGGCGGTTATGGTGGTCCGGTTGCCGGTCCAATTGCCCAAGCAGTTTTGTCGGCGGTGATCGATCAATGATCCGCAAAACTCCACAAATTTTTTCCGGCGAACACGGTACGCAGGTCAACGGCGTCGTTCGTCGAGCAAAACGTGACCCAATCGCAATACCAGTATCGACATTCCATGTGATTGAATGGGGCACACTAGAAAGAGGCACGTCGGTGCCGGGAGAGGATAGCAAGTAATGGCAGATATCCCACGTATGCTAGGTGGCCGGTATGAGGTGGGCGACCTCATCGGTCGCGGTGGTATGGCGCAGGTGCATGTCGGGTATGACACCCGCCTGTCTCGGACCGTTGCCATTAAAGTGTTGCGTTCAGATCATGCAACTGATCTGACGTTTATTGCGCGGTTCCGCCGCGAAGCACAAAGTGCTGCCGCGCTGAATCATCCGTCGATTGTGGCCGTGTATGACACCGGTGAAGAGAAGATGATTTCCAGCAATGGGCGGGAAATGACCATGCCCTATATTGTGATGGAGCTGGTTAAGGGCCGCACGGTGTCGGAATTGCTCAAGAATGGCGATGCGCTGCCGATTAATGAAGCGGTGCAGGTCGTGGTCGGAGTGTTGTCCGCACTGGAGTATTCGCACCGGGAAGGCATTATTCACCGCGATATTAAGCCGGGCAATATCATGCTCACCGAAGAGGGCAAGGTCAAGGTGATGGACTTTGGTATTGCTCGGGCGGTGGCTGATTCTGCGGCAACAATGACGCAAACTAACTCCGTTGTGGGCACTGCCCAGTATCTCTCCCCTGAGCAGGCGCGCGGCGAAGTAGTTGATAAGCGTTCCGATCTGTATTCCACTGGTTGTTTGCTCTACGAATTGCTCACGGGTGTGCCACCTTTCCGTGGTGACAGCGCGGTGGCGGTGGCTTACCAGCATGTGTCGGAGATGCCGAAGCCGGCGGCGTCGATTGCTCCTGATATTCCGGATGCGATTGACCGCGTGGTTATGAAGTCTTTGGCGAAGAAGCGTGAAGATCGTTATCAGAACGCCGCCCAGATGCGTTCCGAGTTGTTGGCTGCTTCGCGCGGTCAGATGGTCAGTGCCCCGGATGTGTCCTCCTGGCAGGCGCAGACCGTGGTGGCAGCGCCCCCGGTTACTCCGCCGGTTCCGCCGACGACCGCTATCCCACCGGCGCCGTCATCGGTGTCGGCAACAGCTACCCAGGTTCCGGTTGCTACTGGAACGCAGCCCGCTGTGGCTGTCGAGGAAGACAACAAGAAAAACCGCGTCTATATGATTATTGGCGGGGTGCTTTTGGTGCTCGCGCTGGCGGCGCTTGGCTGGGTGCTTCTCGGGGGCGGGGATAAGGAACCTGCCGAACCGGATTTGATTGAGGTTCCGGACCTGTCCGGCACGGATCAAGTCGAAGCCCGCCAGATTTTGGAGGAGCACGATCTGGTCTTTGCGCTCGGTGATCCACAAGAGGACGACGAGATTCCGGAAGGTGAGTTCGTATCTTCTGATCCGGGTATTGGGGAGGAAGTTGAGCCGGGTACGACGGTGACCGTGTCCTTCTCCTCAGGGCCGGGCAAGGTGCAAATACCTGATTTAACGACCGGTAATTATGATCAAGAGTCGGCTAGAAAAGCGTTAGAAGATCTTGGGTTAGAGGTTAACCGGGTTGATCAGGAAGACGCACCCGGGGTGAAAGCGGATGTCGTGACTGCTACGTCGCCGTCCGCGGGCACCGAAGTAGACCGTGGATCTTCGGTTGATATTACGGTTGCTTCGGGCAATGTGGTTATTGGAGACGTTGCCGGAATGACGCGGACGGATGCGGTTGCGTATCTGCGTGACCAGCTGAAACTGCCGAATATTACCGTTGTTGAAGAGGAAAATGCCGCGGTTGAGCCGGGAATCGTTCTGGGCATGCAGCCGCAGGCGGGCACTCATCCGGTAGATACTTCGGTGACGATTATTGTGGCGAAAGCTCCACCGCCGACGCCGCAACCACAACCGCAACCTCAGCCGGATCCGCAACCGGATCCACCAGATCCAGAGCCGGAGCCGTAGCTGCCTGTAGTTATAGGGCCGGTCTGGGGCCGTGGCGGCCCGCAGATCTGGGCCGTAGCTGTCAGATCCGCACCCGGATCCACCAGATCTAGGCCGTTTCCGGGTCCTGTACGGTGAGTTTTGAACATAAGTATCAACTTTTACCACCGCCATCGCTATATACGGGTTGGATGTGGTAAAAGTTGATACTTATGATCACGTGACTTTTTAAAAAATCTACAGAACACGAAATGGCGGATTTTCAGCGATTGCGATCGTTGAAAATCCGCCATTTTAGACTGCTGATACAGTCGCTTTACCTATACGGCCGCTTTTACCTATACGGCCGCTTTTACCTATACGGCGCGGGCCGCATCATAACGGCGTCGAACATAGTGCTTATTCCACCGTGTTTTCAAAGAAGTTACTGTTATACATCACCCAAGGGTAGACATATTCAAAGAGCAGGTAAATAACGCCCGCTAACAGTGCCAATGCTTGAATTGCTTTCAGCCATCGCGGGCCGGGTAAGAGTCTCCATAGTGCGCGATACATTAGTAAATCTCCTCCCAGTTCTCCGGACGCTCTTCTTCGAGTATTAAGTCAATCGGCAAGCCCTCGCTACGGTATGTCCAATAATCAAGCTCTGCATGCACAACGTACCGGTGGGTATTTCCATAACGCGGATGGCACGTCGTGATTGTCATTAAGCGTCGCGTGGCCGGTTCAGTAACCGTTGTGCCTGCTAATTCGGCTTCCTTCGCTAAAAATGGGTCCGGCGCAACGACGCGCACATCCGTCGGAAGCACAATTTCATAGTCAATCATCCGGTACACGAAGTGATGGTCGGCGGTCTCCACAACGAATACGTCCCCAACTTCCAGCAGGTCAATATCGTTGAGCGGGTCACCTGCCATTCGGCGGTGAGCCGCTATCGAGAAGTTTCCGATCTGACTCGGCTGAGCAGTATTCTCATAATGACCAAAAGAACCAAGATCCAGAACTCCCGGACCTGCAGTTCCTTCCTGCAAAATCTTCTCGTAATCTAGGCCCCACGACGGTACGCGGATAACCCCGTACACTTCGGCTAATCCCGGTTCATAAGTCCATTCAGGTGGATCTTCGCGATGTGACGGAGCGATGCCGGTCGGTATCTCGGTATCGCCATACCACTCCTGGATCGCAACCTCTTGTTCCTCGTTCGCGATGACGCCGGTCCACCACAACTGCCACACCACGAAACCGCCGACGATTAATCCGGCAGTAATAAGTAGCTCGCCAAGTACACCTAGAAAAATATTAAAAACGGACCTTTTACGGCGTGCAGGCCGCGCGGGTACGGCGTCGTTCGTTACCTCATCCGATGCGTCCATAAACTCATCTAGGGATGTTGTTTCGTTATCCGACACCGGCGTCGTGGTTTTTTTCTTGGCCACCACCGCGTCCTTTCTCGAATTAATGCTCCAACTATATCCGCCGCTAAGCGTACAAACCAGACATGCCCACAGGCTTCGCGTTGAGCGTGACGTGCATGGCGAGTTTTCCACTGTATCGCGGGCATCACGTAAGAGCGTTGAAATTACCTAATCAGGCCTAATGTCGATAAACTTATCTAGCAGTTATCCCATTACAGAGGTACACAATGCCAGAGTCAAAGAAGCGCAAAAAGGTCGTGCAGCGCCGCAAGGAACAGGCGCGTTACAAACAGGAACATCAGCCAGCAGGTGTCAAGCGTTCCCCGCGTTGGTGGGCGCCGCTTATGGTTGCGCTTGCTCTTATCGGTCTGCTGATCGTCGTACTGGCCTATATCACTGGCGGAAACGCGCCGATTCCTGGATTCGGTAACGGCAACTTGTTCATCGGCATCGGTTTGATGCTGGCCGGATTCCTCATGACCATGGGATGGAAATAGCTTATTGAGCACGCGGATCTGGGCAAACTTGTAACCAAGCAAAACTTTTAACGAGGCGCGGGCAGCGCCTCGTTGTTTTTACCCGCATGTTTATGCGGTGCGTTTATGCCTGTGCCCCGTTGTTTATCCCCGTGCCTTTACACTGCGCTTCGTTTTGTACCGGCGTCTTCGTTTTGTACCGGCGTCTTCGTAGCGCTCTGCCACAGAACTGTCCACAGCACCTTTCAAAATCCCGCCACAAATTATTCAAAATTAAATAACATGCATGTAATTATCCACAGGGTAATTCACAGCCGTGGATAAAGGTAAAGGCGTGCGCTACAGAGCATCCCGTGCGAACCACTTGCACAAACAGGTACCCGAATTGAATAAGCTACACCGGATATCCGGCTGGCGAGTGAGTCGAATTTCTAAATAATCGCCGCATCGCGTCGTATAGCCCACGATGCGGCGATTATCTCGAAATTCGGCTCAGTACAGGCACCTACCGCCGCGCAAAAGCGCCCACCAGTGAGTACAGGCACCCGCCAGCACCCAAACAAACCCGTTTAAAGGGCAAAAACAATAATCCCCAAAACTATCGCCACGGCCAGCCCAAGCAGGACGTCCACGACCATCCAGCGCGTGCGCAAACTCCCCGGAACTTCCCTCCCGGCAACAACCGCCTTCTGAACTGCAGTACTTCGTGCGCGAAGCAGCGAATTCCACAACAGCATGATGACTATACCGGTGAGGAATCCACCCAGATGGGATTCCCAAGAAATTCGCGGATCAATAAACCCAATCACCACGTTGATGCCGAGCACCACGAGCAATCCGGTCAGGTCGCGGTTAAAGGCTTTGAGCACAACCATCAGCGCGCCGAAAAGCCCAAAAATAGCGCCCGAAGCGCCTACAGCCACGCCATTCCACCCGGTCAGCGAGGCCAGAACCATCACGGCAGCATTGCCGCCAATCGCCGACACCAAATAGAGCGTCAAAAAACGGACCCTACCCAGCAACGGCTCTAATTGCATGCCCAAAATCAGCAAGGCATACATGTTAAACGCAATATGGTAGAAGCCGGCATGCAAAAACGCCGACGTAATAAACCGGTACGGCTCGACCAGAGCAACTACCGGCGCAAAAGCCAACTCCCATCCCACCTGCGGCACCACCTGCTGCACTATCGCAGCAAGCACCGAAATCACAATAATGGTGCCTGTCACCCGAGGAATCGGCGCAAACCGACGGCGCTTCCCCCGGTTGGCGCCACCGCCAACCGGGGGATCAGCATCGTTATTACTCGTCATATCTGACGGTTAATGATGAGATGAACAGAAATTATTCGGTGACGGTAATCGTCAGAATAACGACATCGTCAATCGGACGATCCATCGCACCAGTCGGCGTGTTCGCGATCTTATCCACAACAGCCTGCGAATCAGCGTCGGTCACCTTACCGAAAATGGTGTGCGCGCCCTGCAACCAGGTGGTCGGAGCGACGGTGATGAAGAACTGCGAACCGTTCGTACCACGACCCATGCGCTTGCCAGCATTAGCCATAGCGAGCACATAAGGCTGGGTGAAGTTCAGGTCTGCCGAGATCTCGTCGTCGAACGTGTAACCCGGACCGCCAGTGCCCGTTCCCAGCGGGTCGCCACCCTGGATCATGAAACCCGGAATGATGCGATGGAAAATCGTGCCGTCGTACAGCGGATCGGTGCTCTTAACGCCGGTACGCGGGTTGACCCATTCGCGCTTGCCAGTAGCCAGCTCGGTGAAGTTCGCGACCGTTTCCGGAGCCTGCTCCGGGAAAAGCTCGACCTTAATATTGCCAAAATTAGTTTTAATTGTTGCTTCCATGGTCATATCATTCCACAGGTTTGCTCCCGATCGTGCTTTTCCACAGTACTTGGACCCATTCGCGGCTAACAGCGAAATCAGATTGTCCGACAAATAGCAACACTGCCGAAACATACATATGCGAATTTGTGTCCAATCCCGCCATTTCGGTGCACAACATGAAAGAATGAACCACATCACCATTGCGAGCGCAACACGCTCACTAAACGTTGGAGGAAGAATATGTCGTTGAATAAACCAAAACAACTTGCCCTCAGCGCCGCGAGCGCCGCTAATTCACTTCTGACGAAAATGATTGATGCTTACGAGACTTACAGCAAGTGGGCAGCACCGCGTATCGAAGAGGTCAAAGAGCGCGCCGTTCCAGCCGCGCAGGACGCCGTCGCCAAGGCCAATGTTGCCGCGCACGACGCCGTTGCCAAGGCTCGCCCGGTAGTCACCGAAGCTGTTGAGCGCGTTAACGTCGCCGCGCACGACGCCGTAGACCGGGCTAAGCCGAAGGTGGCGGAGGCCGTTAGTCGTGCCAAACCCAAGGTGACCGAGGCTGTTGAGCGCGTCAACGAAGTAGCCCAGGAGGCTGCTGAACGCGCCCGCCCGGTGGTAACGGAAGCTGTTGAGCGCGTGAACGAAGCGGCTCACGAAGTTGCTGACCGAGCTCGACCAGTTGTTGAAGACGCCGTTGAACGGGCCAAGCCGGTTGTTGAGGACGCAGTATCGAAGGCCCGGCCGTATGTCGAAGAAGTCAGCGGTTATGTGGCTGAAAGTGCGGCGAAGGTGCGCGAGGATTATGTGCCACGGGCGAAGCGGGCAGCAAATGCGGCGCTCGCCGAAGCACGCACCGCAGAAAGTGATGCGGCCGAGCGAGCTCAGGCGGCTGCTGAAGCTGCCGCGCAGGAACTCAAGAAAGCGCCTAAGAAGTACCGCAAGCGCAAGATTCTTTGCCTCGTTGCCGGTCTGGGCGCCCTCGCCGGTGCCGCCTATGCTGCTTGGGCACGCTCCAAGCCAGTAGAGGATCCGTGGGCAGAGGCCTACTGGGAGGACGTTGCCGCGCCGAAGGCAGCGGACGACGCCGAGGCTGACGTTGAGCAGGAGGTCGCCGCTGACGGAGAGGCTCCGGCTGAAGAGGCTCCGGCTGAAGAGGAAGCCCCGGCAGAAGAAGCCGTAGCTGAAGAAACACCGGCAGAGGACGTACTTGACGACATCGCTACCCCAGAGGAAGCTCCGGCAGAATCCGATGACGAGCCAGAAGAAGAAAGCGCGGTTGCCGCTCTACCGGAAGTCGAAGAACACACCGAAGAAAAATAGCGCACAATACTAAGCTCTAAGTCTTCGAAAAACTAGACAACAGCGTCATCCACACATCTGTGGGTGACGCTGTTTGTATCGCTTGGCTGTTGCCGGGTGAAATTGAGGGCACGATGGTGAAATTGAGGGCATGATTTGGACCCAAGACTGGGGTAGCCGGCTGATTGTGCCCGCCAGCTACATTAATAGCCACGTAATCGCACCCGAACCGGCTTTTGCCAACCAACCACCTAACCGGGCTACCAGCCGACTGTTGCAGGCTAAAAAACCGTCTATCTACTGCCATGCGCCGCGCGAAATTAGGGAAAATCGAACTATCCGAAGATAGTCTGCGGATAGTTCGATTTTCCCTAATTTCAAAT